>QMZY01000007.1 GCA_003663415.1 Candidatus Aenigmatarchaeota archaeon | reverse complement strand
TGTAGTGAGATTTTCATACCCTTGGGAATTGTTGCAGGTGACATTCCAGGAGTAAACGCCCGGAGATGGGAAGGAACGGTTGTATTCATAAAGAGAGGAAGAGGAGTTATAGGTCATGTTGAAGGGTCCATAGGGAGAGGCATTGAATTGGATTTCACAGGAAACATCAGAACCCTTGACGGGGTCTGAAGAGGAGTTGGTATAGTTAGCAAAGAATGTTATGTTTTGGTTGGGATATTTGGTCTGGTCTGCGTAAGGCATTCCTGCATCTGTTTCATCCCAGATGGTCAGGTTTGTGTCTGCAGAAAAAGTTGAGTTTGCAAACGGCCTTATAAGAAAAGCTGTTGATTTTTGAACACTTATCAGAGACACTGAAACCAATAAAAACAATACAGTTAAAACAAAAGCTTTATAAAAATGTTGTTTGTTAGCAAAACATTTTCTCATAATTATAAATTAAACCGGGGACTATAAAAACAAGAAAAAGGAGGGGTGTTAAAGGATTTACTTTAACATGGGTATTCCTAATTCTTGTGCAAAGTCCTTTTTTATTGGTCTTTCCATTTCCAATGGCCCTAAAATGTAAGGGGATTTAACACCAGTAACTATTGTGATTACTCTTATTTTCCCTTGGAACGCTGGGTCTATTCTTGCACCCCATATTACCTGAGCCTCAGGGTCAAGTTGTTTGGAAACGTACTCACCGATCATATTGACTTCGTCAAGTTTTAAGTCTTTGCCGCCTGTTATATGGATCAGTGCTCCTGTTCCTCCCTCATATGTAACTTCCAGCAACGGATTTGTCATGGCTTTTACAACTGCTTCCTCTGACCTGTTTTTTGTGTCAGATTCTCCAAAACCAACAGCTGCTACACCACCAGAATGCATTATTGCTTTTACATCTGCATAATCAAGGTTCACCAAAGACGGTAATGATATGGTCTCTGTTACACCTTTTATTACAGTAGATATAAGATTGTCTGCGACAGCAAATGCATCCTGTAAAGGCAGGTCGCCCGCTATTTTAAGCAGCCTGTCATTTTCTATTACAATCACTGTATCTGAAACCTGTCTTAGATATTGCAGCCCGTCTTCTGCTTTCCCTATTCTTGCTCCTTCTATTTTGAAAGGCATGGTTACACAGCCGATAACAATAGAACCAAGCTCTTTTGCATATTTTGCTATCACTGGCGCGGCTCCTGTTCCTGTTCCTCCTCCTAAGCCAGAAACAAGGTAAACCATGTCAGAGTCTTCCAAAAGTTTTTTCAGCTCCTTTTCGCTTTCCTCTGCTGCTTTTCTTCCAACATCTGGATATCCGCCTGCACCAAGTCCTCTTGTCAATTCCTTGCCTATTAAGAGTTTTTTATGTGCCTGCACCACGCCAAGATGTTTCACATCGGTGTTTATCGCTACGGTCTGGGCTCCTTGAACACCCATTGTTGTTAGTCTGTTTATACAATTGTTTCCAGCGCCGCCTATTCCCAAAACTAAGATTCTGGCTTCTTTCACATCCACTCCAAATTCATTTGAAATGGTTTCAGAAACGTTTTCAGAAGCTGTTACGGCTTCTGTTTCCTGTGTATTGTTCTGGTCTTGGTTTGTGCTTTTTTCAAACAGTTCTTGGATTAGAGAATCCATACTACCCCTCCTTTTAAATAAATATATTGCAAACCATATTTTTCGGCAGCGAAATCTTTTTTAATAAGGTTTGCAATATTTTTATAGAAATAATTCTACTTTAGAAAAAGCCTTAATTACACAGCCCCCAAATATCACAAAGCCTCAATCAATCCCCCAATTGATTAGGCTTCTTCTGCTATATTTTAAATAAAAGATATATTATTTTTGATTATCTGATATATAAATATTACTGTTAATAGTGGAAGTATGGACTATGAAAAACTGCTTGACAAAGCAATAGAGCAGATTCCAAAAAAAACAAAAAAAGCGGCAAGGTTCGAGGTTCCTTATTCAAAAATACTGCCTGCAGGAGCAAGAACCATTATAATTAATTTTACAGATATTGCTCAAGGTTTGAGAAGAGACCCGCAACATTTGTTAAAGTTTCTTTTGAAAGAGCTTGCAACCAAAGGCGAATTAAAGGGAAAGAGGCTTGAGGTTATAGGCAGGTTCTCAAAAGGGCTTGTTGACAAAAAAATTGATCTTTATGTAAAAAACTATGTTCTATGTCCAGAATGCGGGAAGCCTGATACAAAAATTATAAAGAAGGACAGGTTTTTTATAATGAAATGCGAGGCTTGCGGAGCAAAGCACCCTATTCCTAAAATATAAAGTGAAAACATGGAGAGATTCAAATTTATTGAAGATTTAACGTCAGATGTTATGATAGAGGCGTATGGAAAAACGCTTAAAGAGGTTTTTGAGAACGCAGCATTTGGAATGTTCAGTGTTATATGTCAAATAGACAAAATCAGGCCTGAGAAAGAGGTTGAGATAGAGGTTCGTGCTGACAATATTGAAGAGCTTATGATTGCCTGGTTGCAGGAATTGATAGCAGAGGTGGATATAAACTATATGTTTTTTTCAAAGTTTGATGTGATGGAAATTAGTGACACATATCTTAAGGCAAGGGTGTTTGGAGAAGAAGCAGACCCGAAGAAAGGTGGAACGCTTGTAAAGGCTGTAACCTATTATAAATACAAATTTGAAAAAACAGAAAAGGGATATAAAGTAAGAGTTAGTTTTGATATATAAAATTTTATAAATCCGGAAACAAAATATAATTTCTCAGGTGAGAAAATGAAAGACAAGCTTCAGAAAATAAGCGACTATGAATGGCTGCTCCCGAAAGGTGTGAGAGATCGGATGAAAGTAGATGCGAAGATTTTTGCAAATCAGAAAATCATTGATGCTGCTGAGGATGCTGCTGTACAGCAATTAACCAATGTGGCATGTTTGCCCGGTGTTTTGGAACCTGTTATAGGCTTGCCTGACATGCACTGGGGTTACGGCCTTCCTATGGGCGCTGTTGGAGCGTTTGATGCTGAAGAAGGAATAATATCTTCCGGTTTGTGTGGTTTTGACATAAATTGCGGAATAAATTTGATAAGAACAAACCTTACTGTCGAAGAAGTTAAGGCAAAAATAAAAGAGCTTATCCCGACACTTTTCAAAAACGTCCCTTCTGGTGTTGGTGCAAAGGGTCCGCTTAAACTGACAAGAGAAGAGCTTGACAGGGTTCTTGTTGAGGGCATAGACTGGGCAATTGAAAAAGGCTATGCAACCAAAGAGGACAAAGAACATACAGAAGAGAAAGGAAGGATGGACGATGCTGATCCGTCAAAGGTTTCTGATTTGGCCAAGAAAAGAGGAATACCGCAGTTAGGAACTCTTGGAGCAGGCAATCATTTTTTGGAAATTCAGGAAATAAGCGATATATTTGATGAGGAAACAGCAAAAAAATGGGGACTGCATGGTGAAGGCAGTGTTGTTATTATGCTTCATTCTGGTTCCCGTGGTTTTGGGCATCAGGTAGCAAGCGATTATTTGAAAATACAGGAAAAGGCTGTAAAAAAATATAATATATGGCTGCCTGATAAACAGCTTGCGTGTGCCCCTGTAAATTCAGAGGAAGGCAGGGATTATTTCAGCGCAATGAAATGCGCTGTAAACTATGCGTTTGTTAACAGGGCTGTTATGACAAAATGGATAAGGGACTCTTTTGAGCAGGTTTTCAAAAAGGACTGGGAAAGCATGGACATGAAAACTGTTTATGGGATAGCGCATAATATAGTAAAACTTGAAGAACATAAAATTGGCGGGAAAGGAAGGAAAGTTTATGTTCATAGGAAAGGCGCCACAAGGTCTTTTCCTGAAACACCTGTTCTTATTGCAGGTTCTATGGGAACGGCTTCCTATCTTTTGAAGGGAACTGAAACAGCAATGGAAAAAACTTTCGGAAGCTCTGCCCATGGTGCAGGAAGGGTCATGTCAAGAGCAACAGCAATAAAAAAATTCTGGGGTGAAACAGTTAGAGAAGACTTGGAAAAACAGGGCATAATAGCGAAATCAACACATCCAAAGGTCTTGTCAGAAGAAGCTCCGCAGGCTTATAAAGATGTTGAGGCTGTTATTGAAACAGTTCATCAGACAGGAATTTCATTAAAAGTAGCGAGAATGAAACCAATGGGTGTTGTGAAGGGGTAAATAATAGAAATATAAGTTCTAAATATTTATAAATATATAGAAATAATATTTCTATATGGACCAATATATAGAATTAATTAATCCATGGTGGTATCATAAAGACTGGGAAACAAAAGATAAAGTTATTAAAAAATGGATGAATATGGAACTCAGGTGGATACCAAAGTGGATAGAATATATATCATTAAAACCGTTCTCTTTAAACTTTATAATTGGTCCGAGACAGGTTGGAAAGACAACAGGATTGAAGTTGTTAATAAAAAAACTTCTGAATAATGGTTTTTCTTCCGATGAGATTTTATATGCAGATGTGAGTTTGCTTCCTGATATAGAGTCTTTTCAAAATCTTTTATTTTCATTGAAAGAATATAAATATATATTTCTTGATGAAGTAACTTCACTGGAAAGGTGGTGGAGACCATTAAGAGGAAGTATAGATGCTGGAATTCTTGAAAATAAAATAATAACTGTTTCTGGTTCTGTAAGCATAAAATTAAAAAAACAAGCAGAGCTTTTTCCAGGAAGAGGTGGAAAAGGGAAAATAATAGAGGTTCTTCCTTTAAGTTTTCCTGAATTTATAAATATTAATGAAAAAGGGAAACTTCCAACAATAAAAATTATGAAACTGTTTAATGAGTATGAAAAATACGGGGGGTTTCCTAGCGCAGTTAATGAAAAAGATATTTTTTTCCAAGACCTAATAAAATCAATAGAAGGTGAAATACTTAGAGCTGGTTTAAGTATAAAGACATCCTTAAAGATTTTTTCAAGTTTAATGGAAAAAATACCTTCAGCAATGTCATATCAGGCAATTGCCAGAGATATAGGAATAAGCTACAAAACAGTTGAACAATATTTAGAATATTTTGAAAACATGTTTTTGTTGAAAACTGTGTATTGGAAGGATAAGAATGTTAATTTTAGAAAAGAAAAAAAGATTTTCTTTAGAGATCCTTTTATTCTTAGAGCAGTTGCATTATGGACAGAAACAGAATTTAATCCATCTGCTATCTATGAAAATATCATCCAAGAGCATTTTTACAGAAAGTTTGGTGAAATTTATTATTTTAGAAATTCCTACGAAATAGATTGTATAGCAGGAGATATGAAAGTAGAAGTTAAAGCAGGAAAACCGCACAGAAAATATCCTAAAAATGTTTTGGTTTTAGATAAAAAAGACATTCCAATGTTTTTGGCTAACTTATGATAAATTTATAAAATATGTTTTTAATTTAATAAATAAATTTAAACTTTTACGTGATAGCGTGGTTTTGAAACATATAAGAAGAGCAAGGAATAAGATAGCTTTTATTGTAAGAAAAATCTTCAAAAAAAGAAAAGATATAAAAATAGGTCTGTATGGTCCTGTGAATTCCGGAAAAACGACACTTGCGAACAGAATTTGTCTGGATTGGCTGGGAGAAGAGATGGGAAAAATTTCTGTTATCCCGCATGAAACAAGAGAAATTCAAATGAAAGAGAAAGTAACGATAAAAAGCAACGGGAAATCTCTGACGTTTAACCTTGTGGATACGCCCGGTATAGCAACAAAAATAGATTTTGAGGAATTCCTAAAATATGGAATGAAAAGAAAAGATGCAAAAACAAGAGCAAGAGAAGCAACAAAAGGAGTAATAGAGGCAATAAAATGGCTTGATAAGATGGATATGGTTCTTGTTGTGTTGGATTCTACGAAAGACCCGCTTGACCAGGTAAATATAACTATACTGGGCAACCTGGATGCGAGAAATATTCCTTTTATTATAGTTGCCAACAAGGTGGATTTAAAAACATCAAAAGCCAGCAGAGTCAGAGAAGCGTTTCCAAATTATGAAGTAATCGGAATAAGTGCAAAAACAGGGTTTAATATTGAAGAACTGTATAACGCTTTGTTCAGGAAGCTGTGAAAATATGGGATTTAAAATAAAACTTGTTCCGTATGAGAAGTTTAAGGCAGACGGTGTTAAAAGTTTTATGAAAGATTTAAAAGAGGATACAATAATACTTATTGATGCCAAACTAAGTCCTGAAGAAGAAGCAGACATAATAGAAAAAACAATGAAAAAGGTTTCTGAAAAATTTACAGGAATTGAATTAAATTCTTTGGACCTTTCAAAACAAAAAGATGTGGTGGGGAGACTTAAAAATCTCATAATTAAGGTTGTAACAGGCAAGAATCAGGGATTAACAATTATAGGACCTGCAAAAATAGTAAGAAAAATAGAAAGAAATCCAAAAGAGCTTCTTGTTTATATATGAGGTGACAAATGCCAAATAAATGCACAGTCTGCGGAAAAGTCCATCCTGACAATGCTCCTTATTTAATGAAAGGTTGCGATGTTTGCGGAAACAAATTTTTCTTTTATGTCAGGGAAGAAGAACTGAAACAAGCTGAAAAGGATATCAAAAAACTCACAAAAAAGGAGATTGAAGAGATAGAAAACGATATAAAAGAGATTCTCCCGGAAGCAAAGAAAACAAAGGGCTCCATTATTCTGGATGTGGAAGCAATAAGAGTGATAAAACCGGGAAAATATCATATAGATATTACCAAACTTTTTTCCCAGAAACCCATTGTTATAAGAATAGGAGAGGGGAGATATGAAATTGATTTATCGACAATTCAGGCAAAGTTAAAAACAAAGCACCCGTAATATTTATAAATATTAACCACAAAAGATTAATAACTCGTTCTGGATTCCTTTTAACAGGAGTCTGGAATTTCTAAGTGAGTATACATGGAAAAGGAAATTGAAAAGTTAAAGACGGGTACAACCACTGTTGGTGTGGTCTGTAAGGATGCTGTGGTTTTGGGTGCTGAAAGAAAAGCCACCATGGGATATCTGGTTGCCAGCAAAGACACACCCAAAATAAAAAAATTAGATGAACGCATTGCAATGACTGTTGCCGGTCTGGTTGGTGATGCACAAGCGCTGGACAGATACATAAAAGCAGAATTAAAACTGTACAGACTTCAGGAGGAAATGGGGATTTCTGTAAAAGCGGCTGCCAACCTTGTTGCAAACATACTTTATTCAAGAAGGTTCTTTCCGTATTACGTTCAGCTTTTGCTTGGAGGATATGATGATAAACCGAGGCTTTTCAGTCTTGGTGCGGACGGCTCTGTGATAGAGGAAAAGGAGTATTTTTCCACCGGTTCTGGCTCACCAATGGCTCTTGGTGTTCTGGAGGACGGATATAAAAAAGAACTTGATAAAGAAGATGCCAAAAAGCTTGTGGCAAGAGCTATAGACTCTGCAAGAAAAAGAGATATAGCTTCTGGCGGAAGCGGAATTGATATTGTAGTGATAGATTCCAAAGGAATTCATTCTGTTTCAGACGAACAAGTGAAAAAACTGTTAAAATGAACTCGTTTTTAGTGATTAACTGAAAAAAGGAGATAAAATGAGCATTCTGAAAGAGCTTAGAGAAAAATTACCTTCTGACGCAAACATTTCAGAGGTCAAATTCGAGGCTTCAGAGATAATTATATATACAAAAAACAAAGAGTTTTTTAAATCAAGCGAAGAACAGGTAAAAGACATCGTGAAGCAATTGAAAAAAAGGGTTGAGATAAGACCTGATATATCTATTTGTCTGGACCCTGAAAAGGCAAAAAACAAAATTTATGACATTGTTCCAAAAGAGGCAGAAATTCAGGCCATATACTTTGAACCAGAGCTTGGCAAAGTTATAATAGAGGCTTCCAAACCAGGATTAGTGATAGGAAAAGGCGGTGAAACCTATAAAAAAATAAAAACAGAAACTCTTTGGCTGCCTAAAATAGAAAGGGCGCCAAGCATAAAATCTGACGTGGTGAGAGCTGTAAGAGCGCTTCTTCATTCTGAACTTGATTACAGAAAAAAGTTTCTTAATAAAATAGGTCAGAAAATAAATGAAGGTATAAAGATAAATGTGAAAAACGAATGGATAAGAATTACAGCACTTGGTGGCTTCAGGCAGGTTGGAAGAAGCTGTGTTCTTGTTCAGACACCGCACTCCAGCATACTTATGGACTGCGGGATAGACCCGGGTTCGAATGAAATACCCTATATAAATGCTCCTGAATTTGATTTAGAAAGTTTGGATGCAATATGTTTGTCGCATGCTCATATAGACCATTGCGCATTCATCCCTTATCTTTATGAACAGGGTTATACAGGGCCGCTTTACTGCACAGCCCCTACAAGAGATTTAATGGTTTTGCTTTGCCTTGATTACATTGACGTGTGTCAAAAAGAAGGCAAGCAGGCGCCTTACTCAAAAAAAGCAGTGGAAAAAACTGTTAAACATTGTATTACCTTGGATTACGGCGAAGTTTCTGATATAGCATCAGAGGTAAGGCTCACGCTTCAGCCGTCCGGTCATCTGCTTGGCTCTTCTCTTGTTCATTTACATATCGGGGAGGGCTTGCATAATATACTTTACACAGGAGATTTCAGGTTTGGTCCGTCCAGACTTTTAGAGCCGGCTTTTACGGATTTTCAGAGGATTGAAACACTCATAACAGAATCTACTTACGGCGGCGCAGAAGACATATTTCCGCAAAGAAGGGATATAGAGGCAGAGCTCCTTAAACTGATAAACGATACTATGAAAAAGGGCGGCAAGGTTTTGATACCTTCTTTTGCTGTTGAAAGAGCTCAGGAGATTATGTGCATACTCGGCAGCGAAAACTTTGAGTATCCTGTATATATAGAAGGCATGATATGGGACGCGACAGCTATTCATACTGCTTATCCGGAGTATCTCTCAAGAAGGCTTCAAAGGAATATATTTCATTACGGCAAAAATCCGTTTCTTTCCGATATTTTCCATCGTGTTGTTCCAAAAGACAGAGATAAGATAATTGATTCTCCTGAACCAGCTGTTATAATAGCAACCTCAGGTATGCTTGTGGGCGGTCCTGCCATAGAGTATCTAAAGGCTTTAGCGCCTGTAAAAAAGAACACACTGGTGTTTATAGGTTATCAGGGAGAAGGAACGCTTGGCAGAAGGATACAAAAAGGTTGGAAGGAGATACCTATTATAGAAAAAGGCAAAACAAAAACTCTGGAAATAAAAATGGATGTGAAAACTGTTCACGGGCTGAGTGGGCATTCCGGAAGAAACCAGCTAATAAGCTATGTTCATAAACTTGCAAGCAGACCGGAAAAAATAATAGTTAATCACGGTGACCCGAAAAAATGTATTGAGCTTTCAAGAGATTTGCACAAAATATTCAGGTGCGAAACAACTGCACCAAGGAATCTGGAATCTGTAAGATTAAGGTAGGTAAAGGATAAATTATAGCAAACAGCATACAAGCTGTCGTTTGCTGGTTGTTCCTGACGGTTTGAAATTTATTGTGTTAGGAACTATAATTATTAATGAAAAGGGAAATTATCTTTCTATTCTTGCATATTCTGGAGCCAGAATCAACCAGTCCTGCTCTGCTCCTACTATCTCGCCATTATTGGCTATTATTGATTTTTTAAGCTTGTCTACTGCTCGTTTCAGCTCGCCCATATCTTTATCTTTCAGTTCTCTGATCTTCAGAAAAATTATAGAACCTGACCTCACATATCTGAGAATTCTGTCGGTGTCAGAAAACTCTGAAAGCTTCTCTATTCTTATTCCAAGTTTTCCTGGTTTTCTATCATCAGAATCCATAACATTTACTTCCACATAACTTTCTTCTTCTGATACATCTATTTCGTCTCTTTTTTTGGAAAAAAGATTTTTTATTGGCATGATTACCTCCTTAATCGTTATTTAATTGATATTGTAAGAGTTAGATTTTTAAAGATTAGCGTTTTTCCTGTTTATTTCCTCTAACACAGACACTGCGTTCCATATTTTTGTTCTTGCATGTGTTGGAATGTTTGGATCCTGAGAAGCCTCATCAAGAATGGAAGTTATGTGTGCTATCTTTTCTTCTTCAGAGCCGTTTGAATTGTCAAGAAGCTGTACGGATTTTTCCAGTGAGGCTTTTATGTTTTTTGGGATGCCTCTGTCTTTGATTATATCTTCAAGCAGTTGGATAATTCCCTTTTTGTCCATTCAACCACCTGAAGGCGCTTGCATTAATTTTTCCCTAAGCTCATCAATTTTCTCTTTCACTTTTTGTTCATTTTTTTCCAGTGTCTTTATCCTTGCTTCTATAAGTTCCTGCTTGTCTTTTAAGTCTCTTGTTACTTCTTCCTTTGTTGTTTTTACAAGTATTGGGCCTGAAATTTTATAAACATTTTTTTCCTGCGTTTTTTCAAGCTCTTCCAAAGCCTTTTTTATTTCCATTTCCTGCAACTTTAAGGTTTCTTTTTGCGTAACTATGTTTTGTATTTGCTGCTGATAAGCCTGAGCCTGCATTAATAATTGCTGTGCCTGTTGAGAAGTCATAATTCACCTCGCTATAACCTTTTTTATTATTTTTGGTCTTGTTTTCATGATAATTCTGTAACCACAGTGCGGGCAGATTATTTTTTTAGCGGTTTTCAGGTCAATTTCAACCTCTTTTCCGCACTTCATACATTTATACATTTAACCACCTTTTAAGATAATTATTTTAAAGATTTAAGGTTTATATGCTTTGCCTGCAAATTTTGCTCCGCATTTTTTGCATTCCCATATTCCCGGTGCAAGCCTTTTCAATCCGGGTTTGAAACATTCGGGGCATATGTGTTTTTTCTTTTGCTGTTTATGCACCTTTAACAGTCTTTGCCTTATTTTCCTTCCATATCTCACACCATACTTCCCTGCTGCTCCAACTTTTTTTGTTTTTCCCATAATATAACCTCAAGAGATTAATAGCAAACGGCATAATTAATTACAGGGATGTCGTTTGCTGATTGTTCCTGACGGTTTGAAATTTAGTGTCAGGAACTATAATTTTCTTATTTCATTTCCTTTTTTTATTGAAAGTTTAAATATTTTTTCTACCTCTTCAAGCAACAATCCGTCGGGTCCGCTTTTCTGAATTGCACAAACGTTTCCGTCTTCTTTTGTGGTTACAGTAAGTCTTACTGACATAACATCCTCTTCCTCTAAATCAGGGTCTACTACGTAAAGGTTCCCTATTTTTGCTGTTGTAACGGTTACAGGTAAATGAACAAGCGGTAATGGTTTTGTTTTGTTTTCATAATCTACTTTCTCTCCGTCATATTCCGGTATTTTTGTGTGCTTTAACGCTGTTACAGCTGCAAGAGCAGCAGCATCTATAAGGTTTCCTGAATGATTAAGAATGTGAATATCGATAAAAACCATCCAGACCTTTTCTCCGGGAGTTATGCAGAGTTTTTTCATATCAATTGCTCCTGACTCTCTTATGCCTCTGTCAACGACCCTTGCAAGCTCTATCGCATCTTCGTCTGGCGGCCCGGTTTCAAATTCCGGGGAAGCTATAGGAGAAAATTCAGCGTTTGTTATTAATATTCCTTCGTCTGGTTTATCAGGAAACGGCTCTCCCACGTCCATTTTAACCCCTGCAACAACTTCTGTGCTTCCTATTTTTACTTTTGCCGAACCTTCTGCTTTTGCTATTGTGTTTTTCTCAATCTCTATCTTTCTATATTCCTCGCCCTTTCTTCCATCGCCCCTCACTCCTTTTTCAGCAAGCCTTATCAAATATTGAGTTTGCAGTTTCATAAATTCACCCCATCCATCTTTTCTTTAATGCCTGTTTCTGAATCTCATATATTTCTTCGCATTTTTTTATTGCAAGTTTTATCAGTTTTGTCGCATCGTCCAATGTTATGTCACCATCCATTTGAAGAAGTGTTATTTGCTTTGTTCTTGGCATATATGCTACAGGCATATCGCATAATGTTTGTTCCTCTTCTTTGCCGCACAAATCAACTATATAGTTATTGTTTATTTTACCAACAGCAACAGCTGCCACCAGATCCCTCATCGGAATACCGGCATCTGCAAGAGCAATGCTTGCTGCATTTATGCCGGCTGTTCTTGTTCCCGCGTCAGCCTCTATAATATCTATATAAACCTCAATGCCTGTTTTTGGAAATTCTTCCAAAAAAACAGCAGGCTCAAGCGCATATCTTGTTACTTTTGAGATTTCTATGCTTCTTCTTGAAGGACCCGGCTTGACTCTCTCTGTTGTTGAAAACGGCGCCATGCTGTAAACTGTTCTGAGAAGGGCTTTGTCAGGAATCTGAAGGTGTTTTGGATGCAAGGACCTCGGTCCGTAAACAGCCGCTATTGCAGACGTGTTTCCAAATTTAACAAACGCAGAACCATCTGCCTGTTCAATTACACCTGCCTTCATTACAATCGGTCTTAACTCATCTTCTTTTCTGCCGTCAATCCTTTTCATTTTTGTCACCTTTGCTACCAGCCTTCAAAAGCTCTGAAACCTTATCTGTCAGACCTTCCTGCTGTGACTGCTTTTCTATTAATTTTATTGCTTTTGCCACAAGCTCCTCGTTTTCTCCTTCAAACCAAATCATTCCGTTCTGACCAACGCTTATTCTGGTTTTTGTGCTGGTTTTTATAAGGTTTATCATAGAGCCCATTTTTCCAATAACCCTTGGAATTTTTGTTGGGTTTATCCTTATTATTCTGCCTGATTTGAATTTTTTGCATCTTGGATCATGCATTGAGAGATGAACAGAACTTGTTCCGGAAACTGACGCTACTCTTGCATATATAAGCTCACCGATATCATAAACCCTTGAAAGGTCTGTTTTTGTTGTGTCTATAAATTCCTTTATGCCCGCAAGAGGCAGGTAAGCGTCATAAGGCGCTTTAATATCAACAATCCAGCCCGTCGGCTGGACTTCCTTTATCTCGCCTATCACCATATCCCCTGTTTTTGGTATATATACTCCGGAAAGCGGCACAACAGAAATCACTCTTCCGTTTATGCTAACAAAACCCAGCCTTTTTGCATATATCGAATCTCCTTCTCTAAAGCAGTTTCTTCCCGGAAGATAATCCATTGATTTTATTATTTCTTCTCCGGGAACAACCAGTTCCCTTTCCTTTTTCTTAAGCAATATTCCCATAATTTCACCCAATGAATTTTTTATGTGTTTTTCTTATTTAAATTTAAAGGAGAAGAAATTAATGCTTCTCTTTTAATATTTTAACTTCCACCTTCCCAGCTGTCATATCATTAAGTTTTTGATATATCTCGCTTTGCATCCCGCCGGATATCTCTATTATGCATATCCAGCTGTCTGTTTTCCATTCCTCGTTTTTTACCTGAGCTGTTTTTCTCAGAAAGGAGCTGACTTTTCCTGCATGTTCTATAGGAACTTTCACTGCTATCTCTAATCTTTCTATTCTTATTGGAATAATAGAGCGGATCTTAGAGAGAACGGTTTCAATCTGCTCCTGTGCTGGAATAAACGGGTCGATATTTACATGCGCTTCTTCCATTGCGTTTATAATTCTTGTGGGTGGGTGCGGAAGTTTTGTTTGCGGGTTTATGCCCTGTTTTGATATTATATCGGCAATCTGTTTTCTCTTCTCCTCGATAAACCTTCTTTTTTGTTCTGTTGTGAGCTGAACTTCGCCGTTCCTTATTATCTCAGCTGCGGCATCAAAAATGCTTTTCGTATGAAAACAATTAACAATATCGTTCTCTGAAACCCTTTCGCCTTTTTTTGCATCTTTAAAAATATCATTGACAGCAAGAATTTCTTCTGTATTCAAAGCCTTTCCTTTTTTGAATTCCAAGGCTTTATCAGGGTCCACCCATATTTCAAACTGAATTCCATTTTTGTTTAATCTTGCAATTACAGCTTTTTCAATGGATACCATAAAAAATCACTTTATGTCTTTTGCGGAAACTCTTTTTATACCCTCTTTGCTTACAAAGACCATATCTGTTGTCTCTGGCTTTGCCTCTTTGTCGCTTGCTTTTAATATTTTAAGAAGAAGTTTTGCGCCAGATTTCATATCAAGATTATCTTTGTATTCTTTTGTGAGCATGTTTCTTGCTTTTTCAGCGCCTCTTCCTATTGCCTGTGCTTTCCACTCTATCATGGTTCCTGAAGGTTCTGTTTCAAAAAGTCTGGCTCCTGTTTTGTCCAGACCTCCTATAAGAAGACCCACTCCGTAAGGTCTTACACCGGCATATTGTGTAACAAGGTGTTTTCTGTCGCACACGTGTTTTGTCAGAGAACTGACAGAAATTGGCTCTCCATAAGTAATTCTGTTTATTTGGGCTTTCACCCTTGCCATATCTGCGAGCTCTCTCGCATCTGCAAGAGAACCGGAGCTTACAAGCGCTACATGCTCATCTATTTCATAGATTTTTTTGTAAGACTCTGTTACAGCGAGCGGCATGGAAATTTTTACTGTTCCGAGCAAAACCCCGTCCTTTGTTTTTATACCGATAGATGTGCTTCCGTTTTTTACCATCTGTCTTGCATATTCAACCTGTAAAAGCCTTCCATCCGGAGAGAAAACCACAATTGTTCTGTCATAAGCCATATAATCCGGCGGTAATGGTTGAGGCATAATCAATCCTCCTCATTAAATTTGTTATTAATATAAGAAGTTTTGTTATTTAAAAGTTTTCATTTTTATTGAAAACCCGTTTAAAATTTTCAAATTGCTGTGTTTTTAGCTCTGTTTCTTCTCCATTTTAATTTTTTCTATTTTTTTCAAACACTTCTGAATCTCGTTTTTTGTTTCGTTTATATATTTAACATATTTTTTCGCTGCTTCTGGGTTTTTCTTTTTTCCTTTCCTCCCTGTACCGTAGTCTTTTAATGCCTCCAGCACGTCATGGTCATTTATCTGCCAACAAAAATACAAATATGCCATTCCGAGTCTTATATTCATATCAGGGTCCCTTTTCACTTTTTCCCATAGTTTCTCTTTATCGCCGCCTTCAAAATCAGAAAGAATAGTTGATATTTCCGGATGCTTTTTTCTTTTTTTAGGATTGTTCAAAAGTTCCCAAGCCCATAAAAACGCACCGTTGTATTTCACCTGAAACAAACCATAAGCATCGTGTTTAGATTTTACAAACGGCCTTCCGCTGGATTCTCCGTAAAGCATTGCCAGATAATAAGGAATTAGTTCCTCGCTATTAAGAATTTCAGCATACTTCTCTATTTTGCTTTTGTATTTTTTTACAGCAAAATACATGCTTATGTCGTTTGCTTCAAGATTATAGTCGCGAAGAACGCGTTTGTCTGAAAGCGTTTTTTCAAAAACAGCTTGTCTTATCTCTTCAATTCTTTTGTCTATTTCTTTTTCCCATGCATCGTCCTCTTCTGTTCGTTTTTGAGAAAAAGGATAAAAATCTCTAATTTTTCCGTAACATTCAATTGTTTCTGTTTTTGTTTGCCGACATGCCCTTTCCAAACTGTTCCTGCAGGTGTAAGGAAAGGTCAGCAAACCAATGCCAACAATTACGGGTGCAAGTTTTTTTGCAACTTTCATATTAATCACTTAAAAGTAATTAAATATTTTATTTATAAATCTTACGTGAATGAATAACAGAAAATAAAAGAAAAAGGGGGGTGTTAAGACCTGCTTTTGTAACGGCTTAAGCTTCGTAAGACATTGTGCCAGCCATTACCATAGCGGCAAGGTCTCTTGTGTCTTTTCCGTCTGCGCTTGTACCTGCGACAATCAGAGCCTTTCTTCCTGAGCCAAAGGCGTCTGTGTATTCTTTGATTATACCTTTGGTAAAGTTCCAGGTGTCACAGGTTATGTTGTCCTGTGCAAGCAGTGTGGCTACCAGTGTGTTTACACAAGGTCCGCCCACTAAGATAAGGTCTGCGTTCAAGCTGCCTGTGTCGACCTCAGTATCCAGTTTTGCAACCGGGCTTGTTATCTGGACAGCTGCCTCATAGGTTCCTCCACTGGTTCCTGTTGTGAAAGTCGGGTCAGAACCCACAGCTACCATTGCGGTTGCCTGCTCATCCGGATATGAGATCTCAACAACTCCTTGGTTGTCTGAATCGTATGATATCATTGTTCCGTATCTGTCTCCATAAAGAGTTATGCTGTTATCGCTCTCCATGGTGTCGCTTG
>QMZY01000006.1 GCA_003663415.1 Candidatus Aenigmatarchaeota archaeon | reverse complement strand
TTTCAGACCCTTCCAAACAATTGTATCCAAATCCTGCAAACACATGGAATCCCGGATTCGTCACGCTTTATGTAATAAACCAGAGCAAATATAACGTATGGTATTACACACGAGACAATGAGAAAGGCGAAGGCTACAAGATTCCGCATCTTTCTGTTCCAAGAAGTTTTTGCGCAACAAGAAATACAAAACTTTACCTTGTGAATGAGGGGATGGTAAAAATAACAATAAAGGATTAAAATGATAAGTGTTTATAGGGTATTTCAAATGATTTTTGGCGCCATTGTTTCATTTTTTATTCTATATTTCCTTATCCAGTATTCAGGAACTTATGCTGGTCTTCAGCAGAATGTCCAGAAGGTAGAGATTTTAAAATCTTTAAGAGAGCAGATAAAACAGGTATACACTTCAGGAATTTACGAACAGTTCAATTACACAAAAAGATATGATTTTTCCTCCTGTTATATAAACACAACATCAGACAGCATTCCAAAAATAATGTGCGATTTTCCTTCAGGAATCCCTATCATTACACCCGCTCTTTTCTATGCAGGAGAGAAAGAGAAGGTGATAGTTAGCAGAGGCAGTACAGATTATGGCTGGTGGGTTTTTTATTTTGTGGAAGTAATGCCCGGTATTGAGATAATATTTTCGCCTCTCGAGGAAAATGAACAAACATGGAATTTCATAAGGGATATAGTTTATCTGTTTCCCGACACGTCTGACGGAAAAACCACTGTCAAGATAAAGTTTGATTTCTGCGATAATGAACCTCTTAAACTATGCAACGGAAAAGCATGCGAGAGAAGCGATTTTTTAAATGTTTTGGAGCTTCCGCATAACTATGGTTTCTCTCCCTGCTCTTTTAATCCTAAAAAAAACCAGAGAATAGTTGTTATTGCAGATTCCTGTAAAGGCAAAGGTGGTTTGTGCTTGGAACTGCCAAACAGGAACGGTGTGGGTTCTCTTTATTTCCGGAACAAACGGTTTGTTTATAAGGACCCTGCTGATATACTTTGTTTTGTTCTCGCAGGAAACAAAGAAGATATTTTAGGCATACCTTTGGCAGAAAGAATGTATGAATATAAAAACACAATCTTGATGGAAAGGCTTGGCTTGTTTTCAGAGGAAATGAAACTGAGTTATGAAAAAACCAAGAAAGAGCAGTGTGAAAGCGATTATTTGAGACTCATTAACCTGCTCGGGAAAATTTCCAGACTCCCAAAAAATTATCTCAGTTTTACTGATATGAATGAATTGAATGAAAACCTTTTTGAAGCAAAGCAGATTTATGAAAGCCTTATTGAAAGAGGTTGCGAGTATGGATAAACTCAAATCGCAATCAGAAATAATGGAGTACGTTTTTATTGTGTTTTTTCTGGTTTTGATAATTTTTGCTATAATATTTTTTTTGACTTACTGGCAGACATCCCAGTTCAAGCTTGAAAAGTCAAAAGAAACAGAAAACAGGATTTTGTTTGTTGCTGAGCATTTTATGAGTATGCCGTTTCTTGTTAAAGAAAAACTGATGTTTGATGATTCAAAACTTACGGCTGTTACAAAGTTAATGGAATGTGAGGACTTGCAGAAAATTTTTGGGAAAAACTGGTATGTAACCATAAAGGTTTTTGACGGTGAAAAAAAGATGTGCAGATACTCAAACTATCCCGACTGTAATTACTGGGAATTTTGTGTGGAAAACAAAGGCAAAGAGTCAAAATCATATAATTTTCCTGTGAATATTTACAGAAAAAAAGAAAACAGGGTCGATATGGGTGTTATGAAGGTGGGAATATATGAGTAAAGGGCAAAGCAGCGCGCTTTTATTATTGATTGTTATAATGATATTTGCTGGTATGATTGTGTTCCTTTTCCAGCTGACAGAAACCGTGACAAGCAGCAAATATACAAATATGTTTATAAACAACCTTTTGATTACCATGATGAGAACAGACACTGGTTTGACAGAGCCGAAATGCAAGCGGGTGTCTGATTTGGTTTTTTGCGCATATTTTGACCCGGGGTGGAGATGCGGTGATATGGATTGTTTTTCTTTTGCAGAACACACCATGGACCATTACATATCAATGTTTTCTGAAGAAAATTTAAGGTATCTCTTAATAGTTGAAACACCCAGCTTTATTGCAAGAAGCCAGAGCGGAGAGCCTGTAAGGCTGGAAATAGGCGATTCCAAGCTTAAGGAAGAGAAAGGGAAAACGTTTTCAGAACCCCTTACACTTCAGAAAATAATAAACGGAAGAAACTATATATTGAGCGTGAAACTGATTGTTAAGAAGAAAAAATGATTCGGGTACTCTCAGCCCTGTTATGTCTCCCGTAAGGGCAAGTTGCGAAGCAATTTGGGTGAGCGAGGGTCGGTTATATTTATGTTATCTTTTATGAGTAGTAAAAAATAGAAAGTTATATATTATTAGTTACTATTTTTAACTTTATGACATTAGATTTAAAATTAGAAGATAAAATAGATAGGTTGTCGAATAAAGAAAATATTGTCTTAAATTTAAACTATAGAATCAAAGAAAGAGGAAATACCGATCCATCAAGTATAGATCAATTTCAGTATATTCTCTCTAACAAATTATTAGAACTACCAGATGAATTATATGGAACCTTTTTGTCAGTAAGAGGTTGCATAGATTATGCTATTGAAAATGTAATAAATCAGGTGGAGATGAAATTAAATTAGATATCTTCTATGCAGCCTTCACTAAAGAGTTCTTATGTGAAATCTCGGATAACGGTCACGGTTTTGATGTGGAAAAAACAATTGAAATTTATGAAACAACAAAGATATTATTCTTTATTTGGTCAGGGACTAAAAGGTATGGAAGAATCTCATGCAAAAGCAGGGTTTAATAAAGAGGGAAACACTGTTTATATATACACTAAACTTGAAGAAGAAAAAGCCCGAGCTGAAGCAAGAGAATATAAAGAAATTTTAAATAAGTTAAAAGAGAACTTAATCAGATCTTGCAAAACTAAAGAAAGTAACTACTATTTTCTTAAGGTCGACCGAGCAATTAGACACAATGCTTGTTCCCTGAAACAATTTCACAGAGAGGTCGAGGAGCGAAGCGACAAAGAAGTGGCGGTCGGAGGCGACATCTCATATTACTCGAATCTATATGTTCTTAAAGGTTTCCATTTATTTTCATATCCAAACAAGACAATTTCTCTCAAAAAAAATCTGTAATTAAGTTCAGTTTTTGTAAGTTCTTCTCCAACTTTGTCAAATGCTTCTGTGTCTAAAATTGCTATACTTATATGCGGCTTCCAGTTCTTACCTACATAAGGAAACCCATATCTTTCCAAATTAGCCAATTCTTCTGGCATGCATTTATAAGCAGGAACATTTGTTTTCAAATACTCTTGAAGTAAACTCCCTTGTCTAAACCCGGAAGTATCTGTAACGATTCTTTTTTGAAGCTTTTCTAATTCACCAGTCTTCCTTATTGAAGCATGAACCATGTAAAATCCGGACTGTTCAGGAGGAAAATATGTAATACCATTCACATCAACATAAAATGGAGAAATTCCCTGAACAAGTTTTCTTAGAGTTTCATCTATTTCTTTCTCACCGGAGAAATTATTTACAACAAACGTACAGTGAGGAGGTTCATTTACTTGTTGCTGTTCACCACAAACCTCAAGAACTCTATTTTTAAGTCTATATATTTCTTTTTTCAAATCTTCTGGTGGATCGATACCAATCAAATAAGCTGGCACAGTATTCACTATATGATAGTTAATTAAATCATATATAAAGTTTTCTGGAAGCCGCCGGAGACCGTCATTGGACTTAACATCGCGATTAAGAGAAGTTCCGAACGTAGTGAGGAATTTGAGTGGAGCAAGGTGCAACCGAGCGTAACCTCTTAATCACTGTTAAACTCTCCCGTCAGGGATTGAATTTTAGTGCAACGTTCCGTAGCGAAGCGGAGGAAAAATTCAAAGTAAAAAAATCGGCGTATCAAGTGCGAAGCACCATTAGTTAAAAAAATCTAGGGTTTTGGGCGTTATCTTAATAACACTTAATAGTAGTAACAAAAAGAAAGATTTAAATAGTAGATATTGTTACATATAAGTATGTCACTAAAGGAGAAACTAATATCTGGATTGTATACTGGCGGAGCTTGTGTAGTCAGTGGTCTATCAAAGCATCCAGACATACCTTATAAAGAAATGATAAATGGACACGTACATGATGTTACGCTTCCTCTTGGATTGTATTTCTTTAATAAGCTAATAGGTTCTCCGTTGGGTAAAAATGAATGGGTTAATGCAGCTTATGTTTTTCTAGGATGCTCTGCAATGGAAGCTGCACAGGGTTTAGGATTATATTCAGGGACTTTTGATCCAAAAGATTTTGTTGCTTATGCAGCTGGAGCAGGTTTGGCTGTTGCAATGGACAAATTGACATTCAGAAAGAAAAACTTAGACAATTTAGTTGAAGAATCAATTTAAGCCCAAAACCTTTTCTATATTGAGCCGATTTTTTATTGAGTTTAACACCAATTTCCCGCAATGTTTTCGGGAAACTATAAAGATTTAGTTTAATATCCGAACTAATTTCCCTTTTTATTAATACAGGAAACAGTTTAAACTAAAAGATTCACAAACCAACAGACTCATTATCTGGCGAAAACCCTTTAAAATCAAAAAAGAAAATATTCTTCTATGGGCCGGTAGATCAACGGTAGCACCGCTCTTTAGAGCTACCGCTTCTGCAAAGAGCGGTGGAGCAGAAACCATCTGCAAATCCGTTAGAGATCGCTGCTCTCGCAAGGCAGAGGCTCCGGGTTCAAAACACCGCTTTTTACAGGAGTTGTCACTTCCGCAAAAAGCGGTGGAGCAAAAACATGAAGAGATTGTTGGAAATCCCGGCCGGTCCATACAACCTTCTTTCAAGAAAAAAACTCGAGCAAAAGAGTTAGCCGCTTCCAAAGATCGTTCATTTTTAAACAATTGCCTCAAAAATATATAACATGCTCCGGTCGTCTAGCCCGGTCAAGGATACGAGCCTCTCGACAAGCCTTTTTCAAGAAAAGCTTTGAGCCAAAAGGAGTTACCACTTCCGGAGGGGAAAGCTCGGGACGCGGGTTCAAATCCCGCCCGGAGCACATTTAAACCCATACCTCTGTCATTAAATAACTTATTAAATATCTTGAAGCAAGAATTCTGCGGGTTTAGCCCGCAAATGCGTAGTATTTTAATTTTATTTTTAATTTTTTTATATGCTAAGAAAAGCTAAAGAGCAAGATATTAGCGAATGTGCAGCTATTGAGTATGAAGCGTTCGGAGAAGATAAAAAAATTATAAAACATGATTTAACAAAACAGGCAAAGGATGACGATTATCTGTTCTTTGTTATAGAAATAAAAGGCAAAGTGGCAGGTTTTATAACAGCCAAAATACACAAATGGAATAAATCAATATATGTGGAACGATTATATGTCCATAAAGACGAAAGAAACAAAGGCTACGGGTCAAAATTATTAGCCAAGATTATATCAATAGCAAAAAAATTAAAAATGCGTAAATTATTTGTAGATACGGGCGAAAAAAACAAAAGAGCGGTTCGGTTTTACTTAAAAAACGGGTTTATCAAAACTGGTTATATCAAAGATTTCTATAATGACCCGCATGATAGAAATTGTATCGTTTTTTGTTATAATTTATAAAATTATATGAAGAAATTTAAAAACAAACTCTTTAATTAATTTAATGGGCCGGTGGCTTAGCCTGGTTAGAGCGCCCGACTGATATAACCCTTTTCGCTGCGCGAAAAGCGCTAACGGAAGGGGAGATGGAAATCGGGAGGTCGTGAGTTCAAAGCAAGCTTTTCCTCAAGGCAAAAGCTTGACCAAAACAGGAGCTTCACTTCGCTGACGCTTCGTTCGCTTCCAAGCAAGCTCTTTTCAAAAAAGAGCTTGAGCAGATGGTTGCAGGAGGTATCGGAATCCTGTCTTTCGATTGACGCTTTTTAGAGCGTCATTCCAAACGATGGCTCCTTCCTGACTGGAAATCTCACCCGGCCCATATTTATATCACTTCGCATAAAAATAAAACTATGACAAAAATAACAGAATTTAAGAAACCAAAGCTGAACAATCCAATACTTATAGAGGGCTTGCCCGGTGTAGGAAACATAGGAAGAGTTGCTGTTGGTTATTTACTAGACGAATTAAAGGCAGAAAAATTTGCTCAGCTGTATTCAAAACATTTTTTTCCTTTTGTGGTTTTGCAGGATGAAAATCTTATCCATCTGCTTAAGAATGAGTTTTATTACTGGAAAGCCGAGAAAAAAGGCCAGAGAGACCTTGTATTTCTTGTTGGTGACTGCCAATCGCTTTCACCTCAGGGGCATTATGAAATTATTGAAAAGATACTGGATTATGCTCAGGGTTTTGGTGTCAAGGAAATATACACAGTTGGCGGTATGGCAACCGGTGAGATAGAGGAAAAACCAGAAGTGATAGGGGCAGTAACGCACAAAGAGCTGTTAAAAAAATACGACGGGTATGGAATAAAGTTTGAAGCAGGCAAAAAGATAGGCTATATAGTCGGTGCGGCTGGTCTGCTTTTAGGGCTTGGTGCAGAGAGAGGGATGAAAGGCATGTGTCTTCTCGGGGAAACATCAGGCTTTCCGATCGTAACAGACCCAAAAGCAGCGGAGGTTGTTCTGGAATCCTTAACAAAAATTCTTAATGTGGAAATTGATATGACAAAACTTGAAAGAAAAGTAAAGGAAATGGAAAAGTTTATTAAGAAGATAGAGGAACTTCAGAAAAAAGCTCTGACGCAGATAGAAAAACACGAACCAAGCGAAACAGGAAAGGAACAGTTGAGATACATAGGATAAGGGAAAAAATTTATAAATAAAACAGTTTATTGATATAGATGGATATGAGGGATAAAAATTCTTACACAAGATATGAGAAAACCCGGATACTTTCAGCCAGAGCTTTGCAAATTGCTCAGGGTTCGCCTGTTTTGGTAAAGGTTCCAAAACGCGTGACAGATCCGCTGGAGATAGCAAAGTTAGAATGGGAAGCAGAGGTTATACCCATTGATATAAAACCAAAGGAACAAAAATCTAATTAATATGATTACAAACCTGAAAATTTTTTCTTGTTTGACCTCAAAAGGCACAAAAACCTTACATGTTAAAGTTTATACAGAAAAGGGCGAATTTTCTGCTTCTATCCCATCCGGCACATCTAAAGGAAAAAACGAGTGCGTGGAATTATCATTGGAAAAAATAAAAAAAATATTCCCTGAAGTGAAAAAAAGACTGACAGGAGAAAAAGAAGATTATCAAAAAACAGATTCCATACTTAAAGAAATAGACGGAACAGACAGGTTTGAAAAAATAGGCGGGAATCTTTCACTGGGAATTTCAATTGCTGTTGCAAGAGCCCAGACAGAAGGAAACCTCTGGAAACTAAAGGCTTTGAAGAAACACAGGTTTCCATTGCCTTTAAGCAACATAATAGGCGGTGGAGCACACGGAGGCAAAACAACGTGGCAGGAATTTCTTTTACTGCCCGTGAAAGTGAGAAACCCTTATGATGCTGCAAGAAACCTCATAGATGTATGGAAAATTGTAGGTGAAGAACTCGGAAGAAAGGACCTTCTTCTTGGAAGGAACATAGAAAATGCATGGATGTGCAAAATTGATGAGTTCAAGGTTTTGGACTTCCTTTCAGACGTTGCCAAAGAATGGGATATGAAGCTCGGGGTTGATATAGCAGCTTCAGGTTTCTGGACAGGAAAAGCATATCGCTACAAATCTCTCAATAAAACACTTAAACCGGAAGAGCATTTTAACATGATAAGCGACATCATTGAAAAATACAATCTTTATTACATAGAAGACCCGTTCCATGAAGAAGATTTTGAATCTTTTTCAGAACTAACAAGGAAATTCAAAAACAGGCTTATAGTGGGCGATGACATTTTTTGTACAAATCTGGAAAGGCTGAAAAGGGGAATAGAAATAAAATCAGGCACAGGAGCGATAATTAAGCCAAACCAAAACGGGACGCTTTCTGATACAGAAAATGTTGTAAACCTTGCAAAAGAAAACAGGATAGTTCCCGTGGCTTCACACCGCTCTGGTGAGACAGAAGACCCATGGCTTTCTGATTTGTCTTTGATATGGGAAACGCCTATAATAAAGATAGGTGTTCTAAACCCGGACCTGCCAAAACAAAACAGACTCTTTGTTTTATGGGAGGAAACACCAGAACAGGAAATGAACAAGCTTCCTGCGTTTTAACATGCAAGACAAGCATTTCATGACAGACAAAAAACTCATTAACCACATTATTTCAGTTTCAGATGTAAAGGTCAATGAAACAGTTTTGGAAATAGGCGCAGGCAGGGGAGAACTTACAAGAGAAATTGCGAAAAGAGCAGGAAAGGTTATAGCAGTCGAAATTGACAAGACATTCCAAAAACATCTGAAAGACATTCCTAACACAGAAATAATTTTTGAAAACGCTCTAACAGTTTTAAAAAACCAAAAAATCCGGTTTGATAAAATAATATCGAACCTTCCCTATTCAATATCAGAACCTTTAATATGGTTGCTCATAAAAAAGGATTTCAAATCAGGGGTTCTCACTGTTCCAAAAAAGTTCGCTTACAGATTGGTTGCTAAACCAGGTGATGAATTGTATTCAAAACTCAGCGTTGTCGCTCAGGTGTTTTTCAACATAAAAATAATGCAGGAAGTTCCAAAAAGCGCGTTTCATCCAAAACCGAAAACCAATTCCGTGATTATAAAAATTATTCCAAAACCAAAAAATCTTTCCGCTCTTGTTCTGTTAAAGCAGGGAATGAAAGTTAAAAACGCTGTAAGAGAAGCCCTTTGTGCTTCCAAAGGTTTAACAAAAAGGGAGGCGAGAAAAATTATAAAAAGGTTAAACATAAATAAATTATTGGACAAAAAAACAACTGAGTTAAACAAAAAGGACATAGAAACAATTATTTCCTGCTTAAAACCAGAAGAACTTTGTTAAATTCTTCTGCGTATTAGGTGAAAAACTATATGAATAACCACAAAACTGCAGAGGAGCTTGCAAAACAGCACAGGGAAATATCTATATCCCAGTTTTTTGAAAAAAACAGGCATTTGTTGGGATATGACAACAAAATAAAAGCACTGCTTACCATAGTGAAGGAAGCTGTTGATAATGCACTTGATGCTACAGAAGATGCGAGAATACTTCCTGAAATATACGTTAAAATAGAAGAATTGTCAAGGGAAAAATACAAAATTATAATAAAAGACAATGGTCCCGGAATAGTAAAAAAACAGGTTTCAAAGATTTTCGGGAAATTGCTGTATGGAAGCAAATTTCACAGACTCAAGCAATCAAGAGGGCAACAGGGCATTGGCATCTCGGGGTGTGTTTTATACTCCCAATTAACAACAGGCGAGCCTACAGAAATTGTTTCCTCAACAGGCGAGGGGAAAGTCCATAAATATATTCTCAAAATAGACGTTGATCGCAACGAACCTAAAATAATTTCTGAAGAAACATTTGATAATTATGACAAATGGCACGGTGTTCAGATAACATTCATAGCAGAAGGCATTTACAGAGAACATAAACAATCAGTTTTGGAGTACTTGAAGGAAACAGCTATTTCAAATCCTCACGCGCATATAATTTTTGACTCGCCGCACGGAAGGATTGAATTCCACAGAGGCACGGACAAGCTTCCGCCTGAACCAAAGGAAATAAAACCACATTTATACGGCGTTGAAGTTGGAATTCTGGAAAGAATGCTTCAGGAAACCAGAGCAAGGGCACTTGCAAGTTTTTTTGTTACCGAGTTCAGCCGCGTGGGCAAACAAACAGCAGAGGAAATATGCAACAAGGCAGGCGTTGACCCGAAAATATCTCCAAGAAAGGTTGAGCATCATCAGGTTGTTGAACTGATAGAGGCAATAAAGGAAACAAAACTCACAAGACCCCCGACAGATTGCCTGTCTCCGTTGGGAGAAGAGCTTATAATAAACGGTTTGAAGAAAGAGCTTAATCCTGAGTGGGCTGCTGCTGTTTCAAGGTCACCCACAGTTTATCGTGGCTGGCCGTTCCAGATAGAAGTTGGAATAGCATACGGCGGTTCCATCACAGAGCCAAAATTAATGAGATTTGCTAACAGAGTTCCATTGCTCTATCAGCAGGGCGATTGTGCTATTACAAAAGCAGTAACAGGAATTGACTGGAAAAGATACGGTATTCATGCAACTCAGTTACCGGATGAACCTGTTGTTATTTTTGTTCATATGGCGTCTGTGTGGGTTCCGTTCACTTCGGAGTCAAAGGAAGCAATAGCCAACTATCCCATAATAATAAAGGAAATAAAGCTTGCTTTGCAGGATTGTGCAAGAAAACTCTCTATTTATTTATCCGGGATTAGAAAAGCGCAAAGAATAGCTGAGAAAAAAATGATTTATGAAAGATATGCGCCTGACACAGCTTACGCGCTTTGTGAACTGACAAACGAAAAAAAAGAGGAGATAGAGAAAATGATTCTTAAACTAGTAGAAATGCGATGGGGCGAAACAGAAGCAGGCCCGCAAACAGAACAACCTGAAATACAGGAAAAGGAGGCTGAAAACAATGGAAACAGAGAAGAGGCTTAATGCTGAACAAAAAGAGAAGCTTGTAAAGCTTGGCAGGGATATTCTTAATCAGTTCAGAAACCTTCAAAATCCTGATATAAAGCTTCCTATAAGAACGCTTTCAAACATTTATTTTGATGAGAAAAACAAACTCATAAGACTCGGTTCAAAGGTTTCGCACAGAACATACCTTAACGTCGCTCACACAAGAAAGTTCATGCAAACGCTTCTGGTTGCTGCGGAATGCAAAAAAATAATCGAGCAAAATGTTACAATATCTATCAGAGATTTGTATTATGCATTAAAGCACACGATACCGGGGACAAAAGAAAACACATTTGAAGAGCAGGAGGAATCAGACCCTGTTATAGAGGATTTGGAGGCTGCTTTAAATACGCTCAGAGAACAGCTCCACTTAAAAGCAGACAGGAAAGGATATCTGGCAGGAAATATAATAATCCATGATTCTGGTGATGAAATAGATGCAAGCAAAATGGGTTCTTCCGGCTGGGCCATACCTTCGAATGTTGAACCGGATGTAATTAAATTCTCGAACCTTGAAGCTGATTATATCTTGGTGATAGAAAAAGATGCTGTTTGGCAAAGATTAAATGAGGACAAGTTCTGGAAAAAAGAAAAGTGCATAATAATTACAGGAAAGGGCCAGCCAGACAGGGGAACAAGAAGAGTTGTAAACAGACTTCATAAAGAATTTAATCTTCCGGTTTATGTATTGACAGATGCTGATCCGTGGGGATATTATATTTACTCGGTTATCAAGCAAGGTTCCATTAATCTTTCCTTCCTCTCAGACAGGCTTGGAACACCAGAAGCCAAATTTGTTGGTTTAACAACACAGGATGTAGAAAAATTCGGAATTGCAAGAAACGTAACCATAAAGCTAAATCAGGGCGACGTGAAAAGAACGAATGAGCTTCTTAAATATGTATGGTTTAAGCCAAAGGAATGGCAGACAGAGTTAAAGCACATGCTTTCCAAAGGATACAAACTTGAATTAGAAGCTTTGTCCTCAAAAGGAATAAAATTTATCACAGAAAAATATCTTCCGGAAAAAATATCAAAAAAAGACTTCTTACCTTAAGGTTTATTTCTTTTTCTTTTCCTGAGTTTTTGGTTTTGCAGATTTCTCTTCAGGTTTCTTTGCTTCTGTTTTCTTTTCAGCATTCTCTTTCTCTGGTTTTGCTTCCTTTTCCTTTGCTTTCTTGGCGGGTTCTTTCCCCTTTTTCTTTTCAGGTTTGGTTTCTTTTGGTTTTTCCTCTTTCTTTGGTTTTGGTTTGGGTTTTTCTATTCCCAACTTCTCGTAAATCTTCTCCTTTTCATAGACTTTTATTATTTCTTCATCAGAAGCGTCAGGCTTTATGTCTATTTTTATCATTAAGGGCTCTAAATGATGGATATTGCATTTTCTTCTCCTTACATTGGTAACTTCTCTCGGACCAGTAACCATAACAAATTTTTCATCAATTTTTTTAACAATTACGCAATGCTTTCCTGCTTCTCTTCCCGCTGTTTTCACGCAGAGCCTGCCTGCACTGAACATTTTAACCACCTCTTGCTTTTGCTTTTATTTCCTCTTTTGCACAAGCCGAGCAAAGATATCCACCATAAATCCTAAAAACTTTTCTGTCTGTTTTCTTTTTTGATTTTGGATTGATTCCATGCAAAGGTTTTCCGCATTTTGCACATTTGACTGGGGATGGTTTTTTCTTAAAATAGAAAATTATAGACGCGCCTCCAGGAATCTTCTTCCTTATCTTTCTCAGCGCCCTGACTCTTAAACCTGGTCTTGGCATATTATCTCCTGTTCGGTATTATTGATATACTTTTTTAGTATTTAAAGCTTTTCTCTGCAAGTTCCACGATTTGCTTATTAGCAGAAACATTAAAATTTCTTCACAAACAGGGAGTGTGTCTAATTAGATGCGCCCCGAATGCTCGAAAGCTTTATAAAGATTGTATTAATATTATTAGATATGACACCAAGAATTAAATCAGGTGGTTGCCGGTGGCAACAATAATTCTTTCTTTTTGATAGATATATCTATAAATAAATTCTTCTCTCCTGATAAAATTATACTTCCTGACACAATAAATTGCAAACCGTCAGGAACAACTAGCAAACGACGCTTTCCAATCAATTATGTCGTTTGCTGTAATTTAGATAGTCTTGGCACTATTTCTGAATCTTGGCTTTGGTGATATATATTCACACATAGGTCTATTTTCCAATTTCTGGGGTTGTATTTCAACCTGGCAGAACATTTGGTTCCAAATCAAGAGATGTGGGTTCAAATCCCAACAATCCCATTCGACAAATATGGAGGTGAGAAAATGCAAGAAAACAATAAACAAGGTGGTTGTCTCTGGCAACCTCATAAAAAGTACTGATCCGGAAGAGATTAATTTAGCTGAAAGAATATCTTTTTTAGGAATGGGTTTTGGTCATAATGGAATTCCTATTGATATAGTTGGACTTTTTTTGGCTGGTCTTGAAACCAAAGAATATAATATTCTGTTAGTAGATGAGTTTCAACGGTTCAATAATATTCCTGAAGATTATATCAATTTAGGTTTACAAAGAATACAAAAAGCATTAGCTGGCCTGAGTCAGCTGTACAGCTTTGAGCCAGAAATTATTATCTCCTCAGATTTTATGAAATTGGCAAGTTACAGAGATGTTCTTAAAGAAATAGAACAAAAAGTTGAGGATCAAAAGTGCACAGAAAAAATTCTGCACACAGTTCCTAAAAAATTCAGGGGTTCGCCAAATGCAACAATATATCCTCTAAATGAAATTGCCTGTGTAGAATTTCTGAGAAGAGAGAAAGGTGTAGAAGTTAAATTAGGGCCGTCCAAAGAGTTAGTTTATGATAGAATAATGCGTGAGTTGTGTTTGGATGTTGATTTTGCATATGTAATAGATGCTTATGCTTTAGGAACAAAAAAACCAGAAAAAGTAGTGCACTATATACCAAATCATCGTGGTTTAACAAACGGACAAAGGTTATTCTTAGATGAACCAATATACAAGGCACAATCTAAACTTCTTCTTGGTCCAGAGGAAACATCAAGATATTTGTTAAAGATTGCCTCTGCTTCAGGATATAGACTTGGTAAAGACTACCTATCAGATGAGGACATTCAGTGCCTGCATGGAAAGAAGCTGAAAAAAGTTGCAAAAAGGTTTGTTCTTGAGAATATTCTAAAGCCATACAAGGAGGTTGTTCAAGATGAGTACTAAACGAATTGGAATTTTAGGAGGCATTGGACCAGAAGCCACAGGAAAGTTTTACAATAAATTAATCCAAAAACTACAGAAAAAAGGATTAATTAAGAGCAATAGAGATTTTCCTCAAATAGTTATAAATAGTATTCCTGCTCCTGAACTCATTTATGAAAAAATATCTGATGAAGAGCTACAACCATATATTGATGGTTTGAAAGAATTGGATAAGTTTGGAGTCGATTTTATAGTAATGGTGTGCAATACAATCCATCTTTATTATGACAGATTACAAAAAGAAATCAACACCCCAATTATTAATTTAAGAGAAGAGTTAAGGGATATGTTAATAAGGGAAGGAATAAAATCTACTCTTATAATTGGAACTCCCAACACAATAAGACAAGGTTTGTATAGATTCGAAGGTATCAAGTATTTTGAACCGAACGAAGAAGAGATGAAACAATTAACAGATTCTGTCTTCAATTTTAACAGAGGAATTGATAAACAAAAACAGGTTCAGAAAGTAAGAATGATTTGCGAGAGATACCTTAAAGAAGGAGCTGAAACTATAATCTTGGGCTGTACAGAATTTGCAGTTATGCTTGGAGAGGAACAGCTACCAAAAATTAATACAATCGATATATTGGTTGAGGCAACCACCAGAAAATTCTCACCAGAGTAACATATCGCAAATACGCGAACTTTGAGCGTAGCTTTGGATGAAGCAATCTCTGATTGCGGAACCGCATATTTGCATAATTATGTCCAGAAATCATTTATTTTCTTTTGAGAAAGGATTATGCTTTGTTTTTTGTATTCATCTGTTGAGATTCTAAGTCTGGAGTCAATTGAAAGCAGGGCGTCTTTCAAAGAGTCAAATTTTTCTGGTTTTGACTGGAAGGCTTTTCTTATGTTTTCCCTCACCTGCCACACACCCAAAGGAATAACATATCCCTCATACACTTCTCTGAAAACAACTACCCTCGCTTGTCTTTTCATTCTGAAAAGACTCTCTGCAACAGCAAACCTGCTTGCATAGTATCCGCCGCCCTGAAGTTCCGCATAGTCTTTTCTGCCTTTATACGGTTCATATTCTCTTAAGATTTGTGTGCTTTTAAGGCTAAAGCTCCAGAAACTCCCGGGCGCCCATGCCTCAAAATTTTCAAATTCCCATTTGTCTGGTATGAGCAAAATCTCAAAATGATTGTTTAGGGATTCGTTAGAATACACCAAATATTTATCAATTACAGGAAATTCTTTTACACTTTTTATTATTTCCTTAAAAATCATATCATCAGCCGCTGTAATACTCCATCGGGTTGGAACAAGCCTTCTTTTTATTCCCAGCGCACCGGAAGATAAAATCGTTGTGATTTTATACACATCATTTCCCTGTTTATAAAGCATAAAAGATGCTTCTTTTGCTCCAATCTCGTCATTTACAACACTTTCAGTTTTTCTTGGAATCTTTGGGTTTTCCGCGATTTCAAGTTTTTTCAATTCAGCTGTTGGTCCTATTGGATGGTATATATCAGAGAAGCCCATTCTGTAGGAAGGCTTCTTCTTGAATTCCATTTCCACATCCACTGGTTTTTTGGAAAGCGAGATTTCCTGAATTTTGGAAACAAACCTTGAAGATGAGAATATGTTTTCTTTTTGTTTTGTTCTCAAAACAAGAGAGCGAAGGTATATTATATCAGAATACTCCATTTCTAACCAGTTCTGGGGGTTATTGATTCTTGTTTCCTCGTTTATCATACCTAGTGGACCCGCGCCAATTGACGGATAGCCTGCTCTTCCTATAAACACATCTTCTGATGGTCCGAAAAAACTTTCTGAAAGCCCCTTAACTTTGGACTCTACATTCAATCTCTTTAGCAAAGGGCATGGAGAATGACCGCAAAGGTTTCTTCCCTTACAAACCAAGCAAAGCCTTGCAGGCACTACCATATTTAAATATGAGAGCAGAGAAATAAATGTTTATATAGTTTAAAACAAACAAAAAAGTATGAGATGTCCAAATTGTGGTGCCGAAGTGAACGAGGGTTGGAAATACTGCCCAAGATGCGGTTATAATCTTAAGGATGACATGTTCAGCGGCTTTCCGGACATAAGCAGAATTATTGAAAAAATGGAAAAGGAAATGAACAGGATGCTTGACAAAAACATAGAGGTTTTTGACCTCTCACCGCTTTTCAGGTCACCAAACATAAAAAGAAAAACAAGAGGATTCACAATTAAAATTACCTCTATGGGCAACAAACCGCCCAAGGTTTTTGTCAAGACTTTTGGAGATGTGGATAAAAAGGACGTGATAAAAGAGATTGGAAATCTTTATCATAAAACACCTTTTGAACCCTTTGAAGCAAAAAAGGAGAAAAAGCGTTTGAACTTTTTCAAAAGGCCAAAAATCACAGAAGAGCCTGAATCCAGCGTGAAAAGACTTGAATCCAAGCTTGTGGTTGAGGTGAAGCTGCCCGAAGTGAAATCAGAAGAGGACATAGAAGTCACAGAGCTTGAAAACTCAGTTGAGATAAAGGCAATAGCAGGAGAAAAAGCCTATTTCAAAATCCTTACAAAACCGCCACAACACAGGTTAACGGGAAAAAGCTTCAAAAACGGCGTGTTAAAACTTGAATTCTCTTAAACAGAGGTCACAATTCTCAAGTTCAGGTGAATTTTTCTTATGGATTTCGCACAGCAAACCCTTTTTCCTTATCTCAATACATATTTTACAGAATTCAAAAGTCAGTTCTTCAACAGGGATTTTTTTGTATGCCAGTTTTTTGGAAAGCTCCTGCACCATATTAAGGAGTTCCGGATTCCTTCTTATAAACAGTGTTTTATATCCCCTGATCTCTCTTTTATATTGCGAAACCGCTGGTTGCGTTGTTCCCATTCTCTCAGCCACTTCTTTCTGTGACAGCCCGTAGGTTTTTAGAAGATTAACAGCTATCATTGCTCTTACAGCAGGGAGTATTTCCTGAGAAATGATTTCGCAGGGCGGTTTCATATAAATTTCTTTGGATTTGTATTTAAAAATATAACGCTGTTATTTCCTCACAAACCCAAAATAAACCAAAACCCCTAAGACCGCAACCAAACCCAAAACAAAAGCCCATGATAAATCCTCTGTTTCTGGTTTCGATACACAGGAACCATTCAAACACCCGTATTC
>QMZY01000005.1 GCA_003663415.1 Candidatus Aenigmatarchaeota archaeon | reverse complement strand
GCAGCACTCCTTTATGTTCAAGTTGTGTATAAATTATATGCGCGTCTGTTTGGATATGTAAAATAGTTAAGCTGATGATTAATAAATCTATGTCCCGAACAGGAGAAACAAAGAGGCAGAAAAGATGCCTGCTAATAGTAATTTGGTGATGCTGCAGCGTTAACAGGATATTCAGCTTTCTGATCTACATACATATTTAAAACAGCGCAGAACAACCGTGTCAGCATGGAAAAGATAGTTAATTAAAAATATGGACAATTACAGCAACGAATAATTGATTACAAAGCATTGTTTGCTGATTGTTGCTGGCGTTTTGAAATTTATCGCGTCAGGAACTATATTCTAAAATTGAGTTGTATTTTGCACGGGTCTATTAATAGTAAATTTTTGCAGGAAACATCACTCTAACAGAAACACCCTGTCTGTTTTTGCTATTGTGCTGGATTTTCTATCCAAAACTTTGGCGAGTGCTATTATTTTTCCTGAAAAGTAAACGCCTGCAAATTCATTTGGTTTTATATTGTCTGTTCCCTCTATGTCCTCCTTTCTGACAGGCGCGCCGTTCATTATCTTATTAACAGACTGCTCTTTTATATGGATTTTTTTCAGTCCTGTTCTTTCGAGAGCGTTTTCAAGAGGTATGAGAACGTTCTCTTTTCTTTTTTTCAAAGCACTCAAAGACACTGCTTCCTTTATGTCAAAACCATTGATTTTTGTTCTTCTTAACCATTTCATATGTGCTCCGCAACCCAAAAAAACGCCAATATCGTGACACAGTTTGCGGATGTATGTCCCTGCTTCGCATTTGACTCTGAAAAAAACAGTTTTATCTTCTTTTTTGAGCAAGTCCAAAGAGTATATTTTTCTTTTTCTCGGCTTTCTTGAAACAGCAGACTTAACGGGCGGTGTCTGGATAATTTCTCCTGTAAAGTTTTTGAAAGCCTGCTTTATTTCTGAAAGGCTCAAATATTTATGAAAATAAATCATGCCTTCATACTCTTTGTCCAAACCCATCAGCACAGGTATTGCCTTGACAGCTTCATCAAAAGCAATGAGCATAAGTCCTGTTACCTTTGGGTCTAATGTTCCAGCATGTCCTGCTTTTTTTGCCTGAAGAATTGATTTTGCTTTGGTTACACATTGCATGCTCGTTAGGTTCGATGGCTTATCAAGCAAAAGCACGTGTTTCATATATAAGTTTTATAAAAAAGATATAAAGACATTTATATATTTTTAGCTATTATAATGTAAAGGTGTTGGAATGGCAAAACAAAGATTTCCAGAAGCAGAGAAAAGGCTTTTCCACAGGGTTTTCATATGCATGAACTGTGGCTCAAGAATGAAGGCAGACCTCGCTAAAGTAAGGTCTGGAAAAGTTAAATGCAGAAACTGCAAGGCAAAAAAATTAAGGCCAATAAGAAAGGAGCACAAATAAGGAGGATTGGCGAAAGCCTGAATGTTATGGGGAGAAAATATTATAAAAGGGGATGGCAGCACACAAAAAAAAGAGGCAAAGAATACACAATTACTTGCAGCTTCTGCGGAAGAAAGGTTCCAAGATACAAGGCTTTTCCTGTGACAAAGGGTTTTGGCATAACAGATCATCTGCTTAGAAAAGAACTTGGAATCAGAAAGAAAAGCCTGAGTGTAACAAAAATGTATGCCTGTCCTGCATGCGCAAGACATAGAAACATAGTAAGAAAGAAAAGGTAACAGAGAAGCTTTTTAGTAAAACAGGATAATTATTTATTAGAGAAAATGGCTGAATGTTATAAAAAAATCTCGGTGAAACTTTTCAGCAAAATAGTTAACAGGTCTGTGAAAAGTTTTGAAACACTAAAACCCCACCTGAGGGCTGCAAACATAGGAATACTTCTGGAAACGTGGGTTTGCATGATGTTTTTCACTACTTTAATAGTTTATTTTATTTCTCTGTTTGCTGTTTTTATGTTGAACTGGTTTTTAGGATTTGATTTTCTTACGTTTCTTTATCTTGTAATTTTTGCTCCTGTTATGGCTGCTGCCTTTGCTTTCCTTTTGTTTTATGTTTACCCTGTGCAAAAAGCAAACAGAATTAGAAATTCTATAGAGAGCAACCTGCCTTTTGCTTTGTCTCATATGGGCGCTGTTGCGTCCTCTGGCGTTCCTCCTGAATTTATGTTTAGTCTTTTGACACGATTCAAGGAATACGGAGAGGTAACAAACCAAGCAAAGCTTATTGTAAAAAACATAAAAAACTTTGGAATGAGCTCTGTGGCAGCAATAAAAAATGCTGCTGAAAGAACGCCATCTCCTCAATTCAAGCAAATCCTAACAGGCATTGCTTCAACTATAGAAAAAGGCGGGGACCTTGGCAAATATTTGAATGAAATGGCTGAAAGGAGCTTGTTTGAATACAGAGTGAAAAGAGAGAACTATCTTAAAACCCTCTCAACTTATGCTGATATTTACACTGCTGTTTTAATCTCTGCTCCGTTAATGATGATGATTTTTCTTGCAATGATGGGAACAATTGGCGGGGATATTATGGGCTTCACAGTAGAGGAAGCAATATTCTTTTTAACATGGATTTTCATTCCCGTAACAAATACAGCTTTTCTCGTTTTTCTGCAGACAACATCTCCCACTGTCTAAATTCTTTATTTAAATTAATTTAGTTTTATTTTTTATATGGTGCTTAGGTTTTACAATACAATGACAAGAAAAAAAGAGGTATTTAAACCATTGGAAAAAGGAACTGTAAAAATGTATAACTGCGGACCCACTGTTTATAATTTTGCCCATATTGGTAATTTCAGGGCATATATGCTTGCAGATTTGTTAAGAAGGTATTTGGAATATAAGGGATACAAAGTAATGCAGGTGATGAATATTACAGATGTTGGTCATATGAGTATTGATGAGGTTGCTGATTCTACCGGAGAGGATAAAATAGAAAAGAAAGCAAAAGAAGAGAAAAAAACACCGTGGGAGATAGCTGAGTTTTATACAAAAGCGTTTCTTGAAGATTCCAGAAGTCTGAACCTTAAGGAGCCCATGGTAAGACCAAAAGCAACAGAGCATATAAAAGAAATGATAGAACTGATTGAAAAGCTTATTGAAAAGGGATATGCATACGAAGTAAACGGTTCTGTTTATTTTGATGTGTTTAAGTTCAAGGATTACGGAAAGCTTTCCGGAAACACGCTGGAGAAATTAAAAGCAGGTGCAGGCGGAAGGGTGGAGGAGAACCCGGAAAAAAAGCATCCATTGGATTTTGCATTATGGATTCATAATCCAAGACATATTATGCAATGGGATTCCCCTTGGGGTAAAGGACATCCCGGCTGGCATATTGAATGTTCTGCTATGAGTATGAAATATCTTGGTGAAACTTTGGATATACATACAGGTGGAGAGGATAATATTTTTCCGCACCATGAATGCGAGATAGCTCAGTCAGAAGGAGCAACTGGAAAGACTTTTGTTAGATACTGGTTGCACACAAGACATCTTGTGGTTGAAGGCAAAAAAATGAGCAAAAGGCTTGGCAATTTTTACACGCTCAGAGACCTTGTTGCCAAGGGACACAACCCGAAAGCAATAAGATTCCTTCTTTTGTCTGCACATTACAGAACAAAAATGAATTTTACAGAAGAAGCTTTAAAAGGAGCGGAAAAAACTGTGAAAAGCATGATGGAGTTTATGGAATCACTAAAAAATGTGAAAGAGGGAAGAGAAAATCCAGAGATAAAAAAACTTGTTGAAAAAACAAAAAAAGAGTTTGAAGATGCTTTGGATGATGATTTGAACATTTCACCTGCTCTTTCTGCAATATTTAACTTGATGAAAGAAGTAAACAAAAAAATAGATTCAAAAGAGATAGGGAAAGAGGATGCAGAACTTGTTATGAGAGCAATGGAAAGGTTTGACATGGTTTTGGGTTTGGATTTGGGTAAAGAAAAGCTATGGTTTTCATTAGACGAAGCAGAAACTGAGGTTAAGGAAAAACTTTTGAAAAGGGAAGAATTAAGAAAAGAGAAAAAATGGGAAGAAGCAGATAAAATAAGAAATGAATTAAAAGAAATGGGGATTGTTGTAGAGGACACGCCTGAAGGTCCAAGATGGAGAAAGTTATAATTTACCTTTAAATTCTGCAAGCATAATCGATATTATAAGAAGAATTACACCAATAGAAAAAAGAATCCAAGAAAGGTTTATGCCGCATTTTCTTGGACACTCTCCGCCACAATCCACTCCTTCCTCATTCACATCTTTATATCCATTGTTGCATGTTATCTCAAGGTCGCAGTTTTCATCTGTCTGGCCGTCACAGTCATTGTCAAGATTGTCCCAGCATATCTCTCCTCTCGGGTCTGGTCCGTAAGAATTTTCACACACACCAGACCATTTTCCATTTACACATTTTTCTATGCCCGGGCTGCATATTCCTGTGTTAGAACCGCAGGCCCTTTCATCGCCATCCCTGCAGCAACTTAAACCCTCGTCTGTTTCTCCGTCGCAGTCATCATCTATATCATTGCATGTTTCGGTTTTTGGCGGGTTCCCGTTGTAACACTGGCATTTGGTTTCCTGAACAGAGGTTTTGCCGTCTATGTTGTCAATTATTCCGTCGCAATCATCGTCTTCTCCATTGCAAACCTCTGTAAAAGGTCCTGTTTTATCCAAGCATTCCCTGCTCCATTCTCCGTTTATGCACACTCTGTATCCTTCTCTGCATCTTCCTACATTGCTTCCGCATGGTTTTCTGTCACCCTCTCTGCACATACATCCTGAAACAATCCTGCCGTCCGGCAATTCTTCATAAAGCTCATCAACAATACCATCGCAATCATCATCCAAAGAATTGCTGCATATTTCTTTTTGTTTGGAAGAAAAACCACTGCAAGTAGTGGTTGTTTTATCAGAAGAACACACATAAATTCCTTTACATACACCCAAACCGCAAGGGTTTCCAAGTTCTGGAAAGTCCTCATCTGTTTTTCCATCGCAGTCATTGTCCAAACTGTCACAAAGCTCATTTGCATCGGGGTGTATTGACGGGTTGGTGTCGTTGCAATCATCTATGTTACAAAAACCGTCATGGTCATGATCTGCACAAACGCTAAAACTTGTTTGTGTTTCTGCAACCGTGCTTGTCCCGTATTGAAGATTTATTTTTAATGTATGATCTCCTGTTTCATCAGGTGTGACAAGATTTGGAAAATCTGAAAGCGGTATTGAAAGTGTATAGTTTTTATCAAGCTTTTGAACTGTTGTTGTCGCTGTTACTGTTCTTGTGTTTTCATCAAAATCAACAGTTATGTACGGGTTTTCAGTTGAAACAGAATAATAGGAAACAGTCTGGTTGCATACAACAGAGTTTTCGGGACATTCAGGTGGTTTTATAATTGCATGAGGTGTGTTGATTTGTGTGTATTGATAAGGAAGCTCTGATTCTGTGTATGTTTTTGAGAAGGGTTGTGTATAAGAGATTAAACCTGTTTGAGCTGTTGTTTTTGTCCAGGTTTCTGTGTGGCTTTCCTCTTGCGGTGCATATGCACAAAGATGGGGACCGTTCGGAGGGAGATATGTAACCATATACTCGTATTCTGGACGATAATTGTAGATTTTAATCTCACCTGTTGTCCCGTTCCATTCAACTTCGTCTGGATAGTGCAGAAGCTGTATTTCACCTGTTTCTTTGTTCCTTTTGTAAACACCGCCGCATATGTTTCCTTCGCAGGGTCTGTCTATATAATTTTGCCTGTTCTCCGAAAGGCTTGTTTCGTCAAATTTCTCTATTATAGCTTTTTTGCAAAAAGGCCCGCATGCCTCAAAATTATCAAGGTTTCTCCTGACCCAGCCGTCAGGAAAAACGCTTCGTCCCTGATAATTTTCATTTCCGCATGCCTCTCTCATTGTGGTTTCTACATTCGGATGAGAAAACATCTCATTCCAATAAACTTCATTAGCGTCGGGTGGTATGTTTATTGCATCTTCACCATTGTATATGTATTTTAATCCTTCACCCTTGTTTACTGTTTCAGGTCCATGAGAGGTTTGCTCTGTAACGCTCCATTCACAGGTATATGGCGGTGTTGCAGGTGGTGTGCAGAGATTAAAGCAATCACAGCTTCCTGTTGTTGCACACTGCTCATTACCGCATGTTCCCCGTGCCCTCAGAATAAAATAAAATTCCTGATCAGGATATTCAATTGATTCTGTTTTCCCATGTGCTGTGATGTTATAAGTAAAGCTGAAGTTTTTATACTCATATATAATGTTTTGAAGGTAGTTGGTAAGGGAAAGTGTGGAAACCGGTGAAGATGAATAATCAATAAAAGCATTTAAAAAAGAATTTTGAGGAATTGCTGTATCATATTTTATTGAAACATTTCCCGGGAAAAACTGATTTTGTGCTGCATGGTCAGGCATGTTTATTTCAAGTGAAACAGTTGCTGTTACTGAGGGAAACAAAACAAATATAAAAAATAACAGGATTAAGTTTTTACACCACATATTAATTATTTTATGAACAAGGGTATTAATAACATATTTATAAATCTTTACATAAATTAAAAGGATAACATGGGAGAATTCAGTGCAAGGGATATGAAAAGAAGGAGGAAAAAGTTTAGATGGAGGTCTACAAGATATAAAAGACAACTGCTTAAGCTCTGGAAGAAAACACCTTTGGAAGGAGCGCCAAGGGGGAAAGCCATAGTTTTAAAGAAAAAAGGCGTTGAACAAAAACAGCCTCATTCTGGAATCATTAAGGCTGTTAGGTGTCAGATTATAAAGAACGGTATTCAGGTCACTGCTGTTGTTCCTGGAACAGGGGCAATAAAACATATAGATGAGCATGATGAGGTTATAATAGAGGGTGTTGGCGGTTCTCAGGGTGGAGCAGTTGGTTCTATGCATGGAATAAAATACAAGGTTGTCGCTGTTAACGGTGTTGCTTTGTCCGAAATCCTTAAAGGCAAGAAACAGAAACCAAAGGGTGCTTAATTATGGAAAAGGTTCTGCTTTTTAACAAATGGGACACATCCGGGATACAAATTAATGACCCCGGTTTGGTTAGATATATAAATTTGAAGCCTGTTGTTGTTCCAAGGTCTGGCGGGAAATACGCCACTGTTCCTTTTCATAAAAACGATATGAATATTGTTGAAAGGTTTATGAACAAGCTCATGGTCCCTGGCCACAGAGGCAAAAAACATAAAATAACCTCAGGGAGATGCGTCGGGAACACAACTCTTCTATGGAATCATACGAAGAAGGCATTTGAAATTATAGAGAAAAAAACCGGGAAAAACCCTGTTGAGGTTTTTGTAAGAGCTGTTGAGAATTCTTCTCTTCTTGAAGAAATTGCATCTTACAGGCTTGGCGGTATTATAGCAAGGCAGGCTGTGATTGTTTCACCGCAGAGAAGGCTTGACCTTGCTTTGCGGCATCTGGCACAGGGCATATATAAAAGCACATTCAAATCAAAAAAGACACTTGCAGCGGTAATAGCAGAAGAAATACTCGCAGCATACAACAATGACCCAAAATCCTTTGCAATTTCTGAAAAGAACAGGATAGAAAGAGAAGCAGAAGGTGCGAGGTAATTGAGTTGTTTTAAGTAAAACAACAAATCACTTAAATTCTCTAATCATAAATATGTTTCCATCTTCATCAAACGCGCCCAGACCATGAGTATTTAAAGCTGAAATTATCTTTTTATCTTTAAACAGTTTCTTTATGTTAAAAGTACCAGAATCGCAGGCTAATGATATAATTACGTTTCCTTTTGGTTTGACTCTTTTTTTAACTACACTCCTGTCACATACCGGAGCAAGAAGAAATTCATCAACTACAGAATATCCTGCATTTTTTACTTTTTCTTTCATTTGTTTTAGTCCGGTTTTACCTCCTGTTTCACACATTCTCGCGCACATATTACAAGCAATTATAGAAATTTTATCAGTTTTTTCCAATTCTGTTTTTATCATGCCGAACGGTTTTGTTTCTGTTATTATCATATTTAATAATATGTCGTTCTTTTAATAAAATTAATGATATTCTAGAATAAAGTTGTTAGTGGTTATTCTTGACGGGATAAGAATGCCAAAACCTTGGAATTATAATCGGAAAAACAAATTCAAATTTCTTTGTTTGGACGCTGATAATAAGCATGGAAACCTTTTTCTAGAGCAGAAAAATTGACCTGACACAGATGGAATGTAAAAACCAAGCCTATTTCAGGTCTTTCGCTTTGTGATTTTATTTAACTGCTGATTACCTGTGTTGGTTCGTTTTCGTCTTTGTTTCTTTCCAGCCTGTATAAGGAGCCTTGAATGCCTTCTGAAACCCTTTCATCATGTGTAATTAAAAACACCTGCTCAATAAGACCGCCAAGATTTTCTCTTAAAGCCTGAACAAACTGCTGGATTGCGTTATCATCCAAGTTGTGTGTTGGCTCGTCCAGAATTAACCATTTTAGCTTTGGCAAAAATGCCAAGGAAAAGGCAATTCTTAACGCCAGACAGGCCATTGACCTCTCGCCACCGGAAGCTGTGCCGTCCACAGAAACCCAGCCTTCCTTTCCTTTTAACTGCAAAACATAGTCTTTATCTATCTCTAACCTGACCTCGCTGAAATCTGCATAAGGGTAAAGTTTTGTCCATACCGCTCTCATTATTTCGTTTATCTTTTTCAGAAATTCCTCACGAAGCCTGTTTTGGGTTATTTTCAAGACTTTTTCAAAAATTTTAAGTTTTTTTGAGGCGTTCTCTTTGGTTTTCACTTCTCTTTTGTATTCTTTCAGTCTTTCAAACCTTTGGTTTAAATCCTGAAAAACGCTTTTTTTGTCTTTTTCTCTTTCCAGCAGGGAAAAAAGTTTTTCCTTGGTTTCGGTTTCTTTCCTTATAACTTCTTCAAACTCCTGTTTTGCCTTTTTTGTTTTCTCCTCTGATAAAAACATTTCAAGTTCTTTTATGTTTTTTTCTATTTCATCAATCCTTTTCAGGTATTTTTCTTTTCTCTCCTCAAGTTCGGACACAAAATCAATGTCTTTTTTCAGTGAAAGCAACCTCTCTCTTTTTAAGATTTTTGCTTTAAGCTTCTCGTCAATGTCTTGCTTGTGTTTTTCCTTTTCCTGAATAATTTTTGTTGCCGTTTCCAGCTCCTTTTCAAGGGCTTGTTTTTTCTCACTTCTTTCCAAGAGCAGTTTTTTCTTTTTTTCTGGTGTTATTTCGCTCTCGCAAACAGGACATTTTGTTCCCAGTGAATCTATCCTTTTGGTTTCATCAACAATAGCATTTATTTGTGTTCTGACCGAAGCATTTTTATCTCTTAGCTTCTGAAGAGCAGTTTCAATTGCTTTTAGTTCTTCTTCGAGCCTCTTAATATCTTCGCTCACAGTTTCTATTTCTTTCCCTATGTTCTCATAATCTTTCAGGGATTGTTTTTTCTTTTCAAGGCTGGATTCTATCTGCTTTATACCGGAAACAAGGCCCTGTAATTCAAGTTTTAGCTGGTTGCGGTTTTTTTCTTTCTCCTCAATGTCCTTAATCAGGGACTGGATTTTTTCTTTTTGTTTCCATATCTCTTTCTTTTTGTTTTCAAGCAGTGAGATGTTTTCCTCTATTTCCTCAATCTCTTTTCTATACTCCTCTGTTTTTTTCTCAAGACCCTCTTTCTCAAGGTCTGATATTACTTTCAACCTGTCTGTTATTTCTGTATCTATTTTGTTTGCGAGAAAAACACACCTGCTTCTTGCCAATTCAAATCTGTCAAGTTTTAACATTCTGTCTATGTGCTCCATTCTCTGACCTTTTGGAATCCTTAAGAAATAATCAAGAGCATTTTGCTCTGAATAAACTGCTTTGGAAAACAAATCATAATCTATTCCTGTGATTCTTTCTATGATTTCAGTAACGTTTTTCGGGTTCACATCTATAAGTCTTCCCTCTTCCCTTACCTCAGCATGTGTTGTTCCTTTTCCCTTTTCTATGACTCTTTTCGCATAATAGGTTTTTCCATACAGAACAAACTCAATCTCAATTTCAGCTGTTTCCTTTTGTTGCGGTTTTCTCATTATCAAATCATCCAAGCGTACTTTTCTGGTTTGAAGCTCCGGGAATGTTCCGAACAAAACGAAGGAGATTCCCTGCATAACACTGCTTTTGCCGCTTCCCATTATACCTATAAGCGCATTCACGCCCTGTGAAAACAGGAATTCTGAAGAAAGATGGGATTTCCAGTTTTTAAGCCGGATTCTTTTTATCATAATAAGAATTAAATTTTCTTTAATTTTCCTGGTACAGGCTCATAGCATATGCCTTCTGCCAGAACCTCGTTTATCACAGGCTCAAGCGTTTCTTCCGGGAGCTTCATTTTTTCAAGTATCTCTGCATAGGTAATGCCCTCTGAGTGTTTTTCAAGAAGTTTCAATAATTCTTTTTTCACATCAGTTTTATCAATTTCTTTTTCCTTGTTTTGGACAGGCGAGGTTTTTGATTTTTTCAAGAGTTCAAGTTCTCTTAAAAGCTCAAAATTCGGGTCTGTTATTTTTGCAACGGTTTCCGGGATGATGTAAATCTCTCCTGCGTATTCTCTTACTTTTCCTATAACATCTACTATATCACCTATATCCACACTATCCAATGGTTTAAGCGTTTTAAAGGTCTTTGCCCTTATGGTATCAGTTCCATCGTCTATTGTTGCGGTTGCAAAGTTCTCATCGTCTGCAACGAACTTTGCTACAACTGTCCCGAGAATTCGCGCCCTTGAAACATGCTCTCCTGATGGAGTAACAACATAGCTTGGCTCTAAGCCTTCTTTTCTGACCCATTCACCGTTTGTTATATCTGCAATTTTAAGCTTTAAGGCTGTCATTCTTTCCACTGGCATAGTTTAATTATAACATGCATTTTTAAATCTCTTAAGACAAATGTGGGAGATTAAAGGTAAAGTTTTTAAATGGGTAGAGATATAGATTTTGTAATAAAAGGTGAGTGATTTGAAGTGTTACGAGTGCGGGAAAAAAGCACCTTTAACTACCTGTGAAATCCATAATCCTAAGGGCGTAAAAATATGTAAAGACTGCTGTATATCAAAATTTAACGGACACAATTGTCCCTGGTGGGACGTGTGTTGGGGCTGATTCTGGGTTGTTTTTATGGCATACTGCGTTATTTGCAAAGATTTTATTAAAGAAAAAAGATACAAGGTAACTGTAGAGGATGTTCTTCAGAAAAACAGGTTCGAAAACTATGTTTGCAGAAGTTGTTTCAACACGCTGTTAAAAAGCCATCATAACAAAGGCATGTTCAAACTTTCAAGGTTTCTTGCATGGATAAGAAAAAAAGATATATGGAGGAACTAGGCTTTTTCTGTTTTCTCTGGTTTTTTCTGGGTTTCTTCGCTCTTTTTTTCCTCTGATTCTGGCTTCTTTTGGGCTTCTTCTGGCTTGGCTTCTTCCTTCTTTTTTTCCACCGGCTTCTCTTCTGGCTTGGCTTGTTCCTTCTTTTCTGGTTTTGGTTCTTCTTTTGTTTCTGGTTCCTGCTGCTTTTTCTCTGGTTTCTCTTCTGGTTTCTTTTGGGCTTCTTCCTTCTTTTCTGGTTTTTCCTTGACACCAAATATTTTCTCTAAGGGTTTGTCCCCGTATTTAACTACTTTTACATTTATTTGGGAGATTGCAGTGGAAACTGTGTTTCCTCTTATTGATTTTCTTTTCCTCTGACCCTTTCTTTTTGGATGAAATCCCGGACTAGAAGAAAGAAGGATTTTCTTTCTCGCTGTGCCTTCAACATCTCTTCTCATAGGAAAGCCTTCTTTATCAGAACCTCCTGTTATCTGAAACTCATAACCTGAAAGTCCTAAGACATTTCCAGAAAAAGTGTCGCCTATTTTTTTTCCTATAAGACCTGACGCCTGTTTTTCGACTTCCTTCTGATACGCCCTTCTTGTTTTAGGGTCTGAAATAACTATTTTAAATACCATCTTTAACACCTCCCCAGTAAATCAAAGTTTCCTAATCATTTCCGGGTTGAATATAATAGGTATGTATATATTTAAATTTTTATACCAAAACAAGGGCAAAATCCAGAACTATTATTAACAATACCAGAGCGCTGAGGGTATTCATTATTTTTTTGAAATGCTTTGGAGTTATTTTTTTGAAAACAATTTCCCACATTCTTCCTCCGTCAAGCGGTCCCAAAGGAAGAAGATTGAAGAGACCGACAAAGAGGTTTATAAGAAACAGCCAGTCAAAAAGGCCAAGCGATATGCCCGGTCTTCCGAAAAGAAAATATATAACACCTGAGTATGGTTTGTTTTCTGGTTTTATTTCCAGGAAATTATACACATCGCTTATGCCTATAAATCCCTTGCTTTCGTTTGTATGCGGGCTTTGAACTGTTACAAGCGTGAATGTTTTTGTTCTCCAGGTTTTGTTGAAGGTTTTTGTATAAATGGTTATTTTTTTGCCGGGTCCTATCTGTTTTAAAGCGTGGTTTAAGTCATTGATGTTTTTTATGGTATAGTTATCAATGCCTGTTATAATTCCTGTAAGGTTTGCCTGTTCTGCTGGATACCCCTTTATCAAAGACTTATAACCAATGCCTATTGGCGTGAAAAGATTGCTAACGGAGCAAACAACTATTACAAATACAACAAACGCTGTGATAAAATTAGCAAAAGACCCAGCTGAAAAAATTCTTAATTGTTTCCATGGTTTTTCTTTTCTTAACCTTTTTTCATCCAGCTCGACAAACGCAAGAGGTATAACAAAAAAAAGACCCCAACCCAGTGATTTTATTCTTAGTTTTTCTCTTGCTGCCATAACTCCATGAAAACCTTCATGAACAACGACAAGAACGAATATGGAAATTATCCAGTACCAAAAAGGCACAGCAAAATATCCCGGACCTATAACTGTTTCCTGGGTGACAGAAGGTATTAAAATTCCGGGACCAAGTTCTGCCTTTCCTGCCAAAAGCATCTGTGTTTGGAGGATAAGGCTGTAAAGCATCCATACAGAAGCAAAAAAACAGGTAACGACAGATATAAAGCCAACGGTTTTCCAGAATCTAGGAAAGCTTGTCCCTATTTTGATGAGGAGTTTTTTTCCCTTTTTTGTTTTTCTTAAAAGGAGAACAGATTCTCTTTTTATGTTTTTTCTGTCTTTATATAATATTATTAAGAGCGCTGTTACAAAAACCAGGACAGAAAGCATGTAATAATCCATACTAAATTGTTAATGGTTAAGACAGCTTAAATATATTAATTATCAAACCAATAGATAACTATTCTGCTCATTATATAGGAGGTGTAATAATGACAGAAACAAAAGAACAAAAAGAACCTGAAACAGAGAAAAAGGAAAAGCTTGCTTTTCCTGAAGCGGTTATTGTAAGGGTTTTAAAGAAAAACCTTGACAAGGAAAAGATGATAAAGAAGGAAGTTAAAGTTGCAATGAACAAATGGCTTGAAAAAATAGCATCTAACGTAGCGAAAGAAATGAATAAAGTTCCCTATGTGATGGTCACACTGAACGAGTTTAAACAGGGAATAAAAGTGTATGAGAGTCTTGAGCAGTTTGATAAAGAAAAGCAAAGAATATTCGCGCACCTGGAAGCAATGAAGAGAGACATTGAAAGGTTACAGAGGGACCTTGGATTAACAGAAGAAGAAGTTTTGAAGATGCCATGATTTCATTTAGCGTGGGGGTGCCCGAGCGGTCAAAGGGGCAGGGCTAAGGACCCTGTGGCTAAACCCTTTTTACGGGAGTAGCCACTTCCGCAAAAAGCGTTTACGGAAAAACATGTAAAGGGTTCCACAGTAGTGCCTTCGCAGGTTCGAATAACCCTTTAGGCCAAGTAAACGGCCTACACACTGCCTGACGGCAGGCGCCACCAGCAAAGCTGATGGAAGCGTTAACGGAAAGAACGCTGCCGCAAAGCCTTTAGGCCAAGTAAACGGCCTACACACTGCCTGACGGCAGGCGCCACCAGCAAAGCTGATGAAAGCGTTAACGGAAAGAACGCTACCAAGCTTCTTTAGAAAAGAAGCTTGAGCAAGAAAACAATGTTTGGAAGCTGAAGCCGTCTTTTGATTGACGCTTTTCCAGAGCGTCTTTCGTGTTTGCGGAAATCCTGCCCCCCACACTGTTTTTAAGAAACGAAAAATATTTAAATAACTTTTTGCAAATTTCAATTTGTCTGGGGGTGGGAAATGAAAAAGGTTTTGGGTGAACATCTTATTATTGAGTTATATAACTGCGACCCTAAAATTCTAAATAATAAAGATGAAATTGAAACGATTTTAAAAAAAGCCGCTGTTGAATCTGGTTCAACTGTTGTTGGTTCTGTTTCTCATAAATTTTCTCCTCAGGGTGTGAGTGTTGCAACTCTTATCGCAGAATCCCATTTAGCAATCCACACTTGGCCTGAGCACAGATATGCCGCCGTGGATATATTTACATGCGGAGATGAAGCAGACCCTTCGGAAGCGTACAGATATATAAAAGATGCCCTAAAGGCAGAAGGGTGGTATGTCAGGGAAATGCAAAGAGGGTTGCATTCTATTCAATCAGATCGTCTTTACTTAAAATTATAACCGGTGTTTGTATCCTTTCCTTTTCCATGCCTATTAAAAACTTTATGCCTTTTTTTCTTGCAATAGAATTAAGTTTGTAATCCACCTTGCCGTCAAATATCACTATGTACGGATTCTCGATTGTATTCAGTGTTTTTACAAGCTCGGAAACAGGAACTTTCCCGAGAAGCTTGTTTTCAGAATTGAATATGCATGCTGCCCTTGTTCCAATAAGCTCGTCAAGCGTTTGTTTAAAAAGTTTTTTCTGCTCTGACTGCAAAACAAGTCTTTTTTCTTTCTTTGTTTCTTTTGGAACACTGTTATTGTTTTTTGCTTCCATTTTAAACTGCTCTGCAGAAACTTTATCCCTCAGTGCTTTGTAAACTTCTTTTTTTGTTAATTCTTCCACTTCCTTTCCCTGCGGCGCCATTGCAACATAGTCTATGTCTGCTGATTGGAGAAGCTCTTTAATAATGAGCTTACCGCCTCTGTCGCCGTCTACAAGCACTGTAACAACCTTTTGTTTAGTAAGGTCTATAATGCTTTTCGGTACAGACGTGCCTTCCAATGCTATTGCGTTTCTTATCCCGTATCTTAAAAGATTTACCACATCTGCCCTTCCCTCGACTATAATTATGTTGTCAGAATCCATTATGTTTGGTCCACATGGCAAACCGTGGTAAGAACTTATTTCATGCGTTCTGACAGCTTCCTTTATCTGCTCTGAAATCTCTTCAGAGCTTGGAACGCCTGACTGTATAAGGTTTTTCAAAATCTCTTTAGCCTTTTCTATTACGTACTTTCTTTTCTCAGACCTCATGTCTTCAACGCTCTCTAACTTTATCTTTGCCACGCAGGGTCCTATTCTTTCAATTGTTTCTATGGTTGCTGCTATTAGAGCAGTTTCTGCAGCATCAAGTGAAGAAGGAATTAATATATCTCCTTCTGTGTTTCCTCCAATGGATTTTAATGTGACCTCTATTCTGCCAATTCTTCCTGTTCTTTGTAATTCTCTTAAATCAAGGTCAGAACCAAGCAAGCCTTCTGTTTGCCCAAAAATCGCTCCTATAACATCAGGCTTCTCTATTACTCCCTTTGCTTTTATGTGCGCTTTTATTGTGTATTTTATTGAAGTGGGTGCGAGTTTTGACATGATAATCATCCTCCTTATGTTTATAGTGCCTTTTTTCTTCTGTTAAAACGTTTTTCAATCCTTCTATATGGCTTTTTCCTGTGTACATAATCTCTCTTCTCAGCCTTGCGTTTGGTTGTATTTTATATCTTTGCAATAAATTCCTTAGTTTTGATGCCTTTTTTCTTCCCTCGGGATCAAAATCTGTAAGTATTATTACTTCCTTTTCTTTGTTCTTTTCCTTTAATTGAATCACTTTCTGAACACTGATAATTAATGGGTCCCCAGACAGTTTAATAATATTTCTTACACCTAAAGATTTTAAAACCTTTTCGTCGTTCTTTCCTTCCACTATCACTATGCAATCTTTAATTTCCTCTATAACCTCTTTTATCTCTTCCCTGGACAATGTGTTCATATTTTCTATTTTATGGTAACAAGAGCCTCAATTATGTCCGTTCTCGTTATCAGACCCTTTATTCTTTCATCCTCTATAACGGGTATTGCATCTGTTCCTGATATTTTCATAACCCTTACAGCATCATAGATGTCTGCACCTGTTTTCAATGCGAATGATTTTCTTATCAGTTTTTTTATTTCTGTTTTTTCTGTTCTGAGTTTATGGAGTTTTCTGTTTTCTTTAAGGTAATGTATTATATCCAAGGGTGTGATCATGCCTATGAGTATGTTTTCTTCTACAACAGGAAGTTTTTTAAACAAGCCCTTTACCATCATTTCAGCAACCTCGTTGACAGGCCATCTGCTTTTTGCAGTAATAATCTTTTTGCTCATGACATCGTCAACCAGTATTCCTGTTTTTTTCCTTATGTGTTTTATTATATCCCATTCTGAAATAATGGCAACAATCTTTTTATTATCAACAACTGGATAGAATCCCTGACCATTATGTAAAAAACACTCAAGCGCGTCTTTTACTATGGATTTTCTATCAATTGTTTTTACATTCTTAAACATTATCCTGCCAACCGATGCGTTCAAACCAAAATTTCTGAAGTGGTTATAAAGCTTCCCGGCTCCTAAATAATCAAGAACATTAACAGGAGTTAAAACCCCCTTCAGCTCATTTTTCCCGTCTGTTACAGGTATTCTTTTTATCCCTCTTGCCAATATCCCAACAGCGTCTAAAACCTTGTCTTTACGTGTGCATGTGATAATTTCTGTGGAAGATATTCTCAAAACTGAGTGTTTCAGGTTTAAATGCTTCTCTATCGTAGCTGTTTGTTTGAGTCTGAACATAACATTGTATTGAATTATCTAAATAAATACTTCTCTGTCTTATTATTGAGGCTTGTAGTTAAATTCTGGTTCTGCCAACTTAAATCTGTAAATTTTGGAGCTCTAAGAATTTAATTCCGTAAAAAAGAACTCGTTATTGATTTTCTAGTTTTTTGGCTGTCTTTATCAAAAACCGGTGCAGAGACTTCAAAAACTTGAAATTTACGGATTTAAATTCACAGAATCAGATAACGGAAGGTTTCTAAATGAGAAGTGTTAACTAACAAGAGCGAATACATGGCATCGGTGCGCTTCACATAAATTCGACAATCAACTGTGCTAATAAATCTAGCTAATAAATTTAACGGAGGTTATATAACGGATATGAAGAAATTATATGAAAATGAATTTGACTGTCAAATCACAACGCTAACAGGTCAAAATTTATTTTTTCTTATATGTTTTGGAACAGGTTTTATAATGCTGTCATTAAAATTGTTTGACAGTCCTCTAATTTCTTTACCTTGCGTGATGTTCTTAGTTAGTGTGTTGTGGTTTGTTTTGAAAGGGGTGAAAAAAAGACCCGCTAACAAACAAAAGGAGGGCAAATGGCTCTAACAATAACAGAGAAAATTATTTCAAAACATCTCATTGAAGGGGATATGAAGAGGGGAAAGGAAATAGCAATTAAGACAGATCAGACACTAACGCAGGACGCCACAGGAACAATGGCTTATCTTCAATTTGAGGCAATGGGTGTTCCAAGAGTGAAAACAGAACTAAGTGTTAGCTATGTTGACCATAACATCCTCCAGACAGATTTCAGAAACGCAGATGACCATAAGTATCTGCAAAGTATTGCCGCAAAATATGGAATATACTTCTCGAAAGCGGGAAATGGAATATGCCATCAGGTTCATCTTGAGAGATTTGCGGCACCAGAAAAGACATTGTTGGGTTCTGATTCTCATACTCCAACTGCTGGTGGAATAGGAATGCTTGCAATAGGGGCGGGAGGTTTAGACGTGGCATGTGCAATGGCTGGAGAGCCTTTCTATCTAAAGATGCCAAAGATAACTAATATTTACCTTGAGGGGGAACTTCCGCCGTTTGTTTCAGCAAAAGATGTCATACTTGAGATTCTTGGCAGAATTGGTGTAAAGGGTGCTGTAAACAAGGTCCTTGAATACACCGGCCCCGGAGTTAAAACCCTGGGTATTCCTGAGAGGGCAACAATAGCAAACATGGGAACAGAAACCGGAGCGACAACAAGCGTATTTCCGAGTGATGAAATTACAAAAAAATTCATGGAAGCGCAGGGCAGAAGCAAGGACTGGGTTGAACTTAAAGCAGATGAGAACGCTGAATATGATGAGAAGATAGAGATAAATCTGAGCGAATTAGAGCCGTTGATTGCTCTTCCGCACTCTCCGGCTAATGTCAAGCCAGTAAGAGAAGT
>QMZY01000004.1 GCA_003663415.1 Candidatus Aenigmatarchaeota archaeon | reverse complement strand
TCCCTTAATAATATCAGAAACAATTGCTGAACACCCCATTCCAGTAAATAAAATTCTCTTGAATTGTTTGTTCCTGATTTTATTCTCAAGCTCTTTTTTTAAATCTAATAAATACTCTTTATTTTTGGTTAATCCAGAAAGATACTCATTTTCAATAAATTGTTTATATCTTTTTAGTCTCGGTTGCATATGTTTATTAATTATTTACTATTTTTTTTAAATAAATGCTGAAGCAAGAATTCTGCGAACTTTAGCTCGCAGATGCATAGTATTTTAAATCTGATTTTCAAAAAATTTACATGCCTCTCCTGTTACTATTCGGGATATTTGATCTGATTGCGGGTGTTGCAGGAATGATCGTTCCGTTCATTTCTGCTCAAGGAAACACCTTTATCCTTGCAATCGGCGTTCTTGCCATTATTAAAGGGCTGTATTCCTATCTTGCAGGCGCCTTAGCTGGTTTTTATTTTGATATCTTAGGTCTACTAGACCTTATAACAGGAATCCTTCTTGTCCTTTCTTTTTATAATCTTGTGTTTGGCTGGATGTTTTATTTTGGACTAATATTAACACTGAAAGGCGTGTACACAATTGTAATATTTCTGGTGAGCTGATGAATCCATTAGAGATTCTAAAACCGCTATTTAAAGAGATAAAAGCAGAAGCCAAAATCATTCCGGTGAAAAAAATCGTTTTGCATAGATGGACAAGATTGAAATGCATGCACGGATGCGAGATGTTCGGAAAATCCTGGTCATGCCCTCCTGCCACACCGGACTTCAACGAAGCAGCAAATATAATATCTGAATACAGAAGAGCGTTTATGATAAAGCTTCCGGGCTCGCTTGAAACTCAAATAAAACTCCAGCCGCTTCTTCTGGAAATGGAGAAAAAACTTGTTTCCTCAGGTTTTTATAAAGCCTTTGTCTTTTTTTCAGCAGCGTGCGGCTTTTGTAAAAAATGCTCCTATCCAGAACCCTGCAGAAAACCGGTTATGAAAAGACCCACACTTGAGAGTTTTGGCATAGATGTGTTTGAAACAGCAAAAAAAGCAGGCTTTTCCTTCTCTCAAAACCACTACTTCACAATTCTGTTATTAGAGTAACTATAGAAGCCTGCTTATCCATTTAATCAAATCTATTTCAATCCTTGAGGTTATTGCGTCAATTGCGAATTTACTTCCTTTTCTTGTGATAATCCAGTAAGGATAGTAAACCTCTTCTATGCTCTCTGCCCCTATTCCAAGAACACTCAGTGTTTTTTCTGCAACAGAAGAAGGCACCATGAATTCAAGGGTTATGCCCTTCAAAGACCTTTTTTCAGGTTTCAATGCGACCTGCGTCTGATAAAAATCAGGAACATCCAAATCAAATTTGCAGGAAAACATATAGCCGTCTGTTTCTATGTATTTTTTTAAAAGTAACACCTTTACGGTTTCCTTGAGTTTTGAAACAGGCATTTTCAAATCCTCTGCTATTTTTTCTATTGTTGCTGCCTTCTGATTCAAAAGATAAACAATCACAGCCCTTTCACTCGGAGACATCTCAGCAAAGAGCCTTATATTTTTTGTTCTCTCAAGAAAACCGTTTTTCTGAAAAACAAATTCTCCTGTTATCCCGTCTATATATAAAAACAAAACCCTGCCTTTATATTTTGTTTTAACTCTCCATAACGGATAATTTATCAAAACAATATCCTCTACGCCTTTGTAAATTCTTTTTATATCATCTTCTTTTGTAACTTTTTTAAACAGCAAGACACCGCCTTCTTTTTCTTCCCTCTCAGTTATCTCTATGCCCTCCCCGCCGTGTTCTGTCCTTCTCGTTCTCACATCCACGACCAGGGGATGTTCTGTCACACCCACCACAAGCGAAACACCAACAGGCAAATCCTTTATCTCCTCTTTCAATCCCTCTGTCGCACCTTCTATAGAATCAATGACAGCCCTTAAGTCATTAGGATTCGTTATTTTCAGAATTATCTGCGTGTTGCACTGGGACAAAATATTTTTGTCTACTCTTGCCGGCCTTTGCGAAATTATCATAAGCCCTGCCCCAAATTTTCTCCCTTCGCTTGCAATTGTTCTCAGAACTTTTGAGCTTGGAACCTCGCCAAAACCCCTTTCAGGACAAAAATTATGTGCTTCCTCAACAACAAGAATAAAAGCAGGTATTTTCCCTCTTTTCCTTTCTGCAAAAAGCTCATCTGCTATTTTCATAACAACAATACTTTGAAGCTCTGGTTTTGCTTCGCTGAGGTCCAGTATTGAAATCTGGTTTTTCTTTACAAGTTCGTCTGTTCCGGTCGGGTTTGCAGAAAACAACCGCGTATTCGCAAGAGACTCAAGCATTGACGCAAGGTTCCATTTTGCATTAGACTTGGCAGACAAAACCTCATCTATAACATCCCTCAATGTATACTCTCTCTTTTCCATGCTCTTCACAACAGAATAAATTATCCCCTTTTGAGCTTCTGTGACCTTTGGAAGCATTGAAATAATTTCCTCTGCCGAAAGTTTTGAATTAAGCTTTATTGGCTTTCCTTTGTTTATACCAAAAACTTTTACTTGTTTCTGGTAAGATTTTGGTTCTATTCCGAACCTTTCCATAAACCTGAGTTCTTTTTGATTTTTGTTTTCTTTACTCAGAGTGTGATATTCGCCGTGAGGGTCTATCACAACTGCAGGAACTCCGTTCTCGGCAAACTCTTCGAGCAAAACACCGGCAACATAACTCTTGCCTGCTCCTGTTTTCGCAAGAACAGCTATGTGTTTTTTAATAAGATGTTCAACCGGCAGATAAACTCTTATATCATATCCTTCCAGCAGCCCCATATATGCGCCTTTATCGCTGATGCCAAGTATCTTCTTAATAAAATCACCTTCTGCTGCATATACAGGGGTGTCCGGAGAAAAGGGAATTCTTGGCGTTTGCAGGAAACCTCTCTTATCCCTGTATCCTATAACTTTCACATAACCCTTTGTTTTCCCCCTTTCTGCAATAACCCTGTCTATAATACCAAGAACCCATTTGCCTTCTGAATCCTTAATACTCACATAGTCAAGCTTTTTTATTCTCGCTTCTGCAATGAATCCGAATTCTTTTGTCGTTGTCAATCCCACAATTTTACCTAAAAGCATAAGTAATTATTAGGACTGAAGTATAAAAAATCATTTTCATAAAAATTCTATATGTTCAGAATTCAGGAATGTCTGGAATGGGGACAATTGGCAACGTTTGTTCCAAACAAAAAACTGCCCGTATATAACTGGTTTTATTACAAGGAGGGCTTTTCCAGAGACCTTGTTCTGGAACTTATCAGAATGTTTAATATCAAAGAAGAGCAAACAGTTCTTGACCCCTTTTGCGGCGTCGGAACCACTCTTCTCGCATCTCAGGAATCAGGAATCAATTCAATTGGTTTTGATGTTCAGCCTGTTTCTGTTTTTGTTTCCAAAACAAAAACCGACCGTTATGATTTAAATGAACTTAAATGCTGGTCAAAAAAACTTTTCTCAGAAAAATTTGAAAAACCGGACATTTCATGCCAACCCCCTCTTGTTAAAAAAGCCTTTAAGAAAGAAACACTGGAAGATGCGGTTTTTTTCAGAAACAAAATTATGTTTATTCCTTCAGAGAAAACAAGAAATTTCCTTATGCTGGCTCTTATGAACTCCGCAGTCAAGGCAAGCTATATCTACAAAGACGGCGCAGTGATAAAAATAAGGAAAAAGCCTGTCCCGCCTCTAAGGAAATTTTTTCAAAGAACAGTTAACAAAATGCTCAGAGACCTTAAGAATTTTCAAAGAAAAGAGAGCAAAACATTTGTTGATTTTGGCGATGCAAGAAAACTCAGGATAGAGAACGAATCAATAGACGCTGTTATAACCTCTCCGCCGTACCTTAACAAAATAGAATATTCAAAGGTATACGAAATAGAGCAAAAACTTTTTCTGGACCTGTTTCAGGAAAAACCGGCTCTCAGGTCTTACATAGGCATAGACACAGACATAAACGAAATCAACAGAAACCTTTTGGAATATTCTGATTCCCTTCCGGAAACACTCCCTCCAGAAGCAAAACCCTATTTCCTTGACCTTATACAAGTAACAAAAGAGCTTTACAGAATATGCAAAAAAGGAGCAAAACTTGGAATAGTAACAGGCAATGGCTGTTTTCCTCACACTGTTGTGGATTCTGATATAATCCTTTGCAAAATCGCAAAGAAAACAGGATTTAAAGTGAAAAAACTCCTTGTTCTGAACAAAAGGTGGTGCACAAGAGACAGAACAAAAAAGGTAGGAATAACAAGGGAAAGTCTTTTGTTATGGGAGAAATAAGCACATAACCGGTTAGTTTTAATTAACGGTTTATCCTATCCTGCACACCTTTTCTTCCTTTTTAACCAATCTTTTATCAAAGCTCCACACGCCATGAACAACTATTATCCCAATAATCCCGCCTATAAACACATCAGGCATCCTGTGAACACCAAGAGCAATCCTCGAATAAGAAACAAGAACAGGTATGCTGAAAAAAACAAGAAACCTGTATCTCTTTATAAATTTATACAAAAGTGTGAACACAGCAAAGATTGTCACGGCATGCCCTGACGGAAAAGACCCGTCTTCGGGACAAAAAGGATTGCAATTTTGTGTCTGCGCAGAACAGGAAACACAGGGCCTTTCTATATTTGTTACAGCTTTCAGCGCAAGAGTAAAAACCCATGAAATAGTTAAAGCAACGACAAGCAGCAAAACAAACCGTCCAAACACATGTTTTTTTCTCTCCCACGCAGACCCGCCTTTAAGACCAAACCTCAAAACAAAATAAACAACAACAAGAGCGATTGACATAACAACCCATGTTTCCGGCGCTCCGATTAAACTTATCCAGTACCAGGGATTACCATCCATATTTTTCTTTTAGAATTTCTATTTCAGACTCGTCAAGTTTTGATTTAACTTTCTTTAATTTTTCCAGGTCCTCTTCAGGAATATATACATCAAGAATATCCCCCTCTTTAAAATCCTTGCCAACAGTCACACCGTCCATTGAAACAGCAACCTTCTCGCCTCTTTTCGCTTCCTTAACGGTTTCGCCTTGGGATTGAATTTCCCTGATTTCACCCATAATATTTTCATTCAGAGTAAGTTTGTATCCCTGCCTTATAATTCCTTTCAGAATTTCAACACCAAAAACAGCAGGTTTGCACTGTCTAAACACATACCCGGGAAGAACCTTTATTCTTCCCGGTCTTGTAACTGTTTCCAGTATCCTTTCTTCCTCTCTTTTTTTCTTATCCTGAAGCCATTCCTTGTATTCTTCTATCAAACGGTAAATCACATCAGACCTGAAAATCTTTACATTGTTGCTTTTTGCAAGCTTTTTCACGTCTTCCGGACAGCTGACACAAAAAGCAAATATAACAGGCTCCTTCATTGTTTTTAGCTCAAGTATGTCTGACTTGGAAACATCGCCAACAAGGGCTTTTCTTATGGGAAGACTTTCATGCTTCAGTGTCTTCACAAGCGCTTCAAGGCTTCCCAAGGTGTCTGCTCTGAGAATAGCGCCTTCTTTTTCTGTTGTTATCTCAACCTCTTCAATTTCGCTTTCAATGTCTTTTTTCGCTTTTTCAACATCCTTTTCATCTCTCACAACCCTTAAAGGCGAGCCCGCAACTATAGTTTCCAAACCCGGGGCAGAAATCTTAACGCTTGCAGCAGCGGAAACATATTCTATATTTTTGAACCTTTTTTCTGTTCTCGTGTCTTTTAACGGTTCAGGAACCATTATTGCTCTTATCCTCGTTGTTATAACACCTTTTGATGAGCCAATAACAATATAATCCCCTTTTTTCATTTCACCGTCATACAAAACAACGTCTATAGTTATTCCCATACCCTTGAACTCTTTCACTTCCAGAACAGTTCCCTTTCCTTCTCCTGGCGTAATCTCCAATCTGTTTTTGAGATATTTTTGCGCAATGCCGCTTATTACCATCAACAAATCCGGAACACCTTCACCAGTGACACCAGAAACAGGAACCAGGCATATCTGTTTCTCAAAGTCCTGAACCCTGTCGAATCTTTCTGACGAAAAACCTCTGTCAGAAAACTGGGCAACAATTTTATAAACCTTTTCTTCCAGTTCGTTTTGCGTTCTCTCCTGTTGTTGTTTGAAACTGTCTAAAAAACACGCGTTTTCCAAAGGCAGCCAGCCAAGAATCCTGTCTATTTTTGTCAGCGCAACCACAAAAGGCGTTTTAAACTGTTTCAGAAAATTCAGACTCTCATCTGTTTGCGGCTGAAAACCCTCGTTAATATCTATAACCAGAACAGCAAGGTCAGCAATTGCGCCGCCTCTTTTTCTAAGCGTGGTGAAAGCTTCATGACCGGGCGAATCTATCCAAAGAAGACCGGGAATATTCAATTCTATATTCATCTTTCTAAGCATATCCCCGCAGTATTTTTTTATAACATCCACAGGGACATAACTTGCTGATATATGCTGTGTAATTGCTCCTGGCTCTGCCTTAACCACAGCGGTTCCCCTTATCTTGTCAATCAGGGTTGTTTTGCCATGGTCCACATGCCCCAGCAACACCAGAATAGGAGACCTTACAGTCATATTTTTACCTTTTGATACTAAACACGGTATTAATTATTTAAATGATTAGTGAAATAAATGATTAATTGTTTAATTTTGCGGTGATAATATGGACGAGATTGAAAGAATAAAACAAAAAAAATTAGAGGAAATGAAAGACAGGATGCAAATATTGAAAGAAGGAACCAAAATAGAGGTCACAGATAACGATTTTCAGGAAAAGGTTGTTGAGCTTTCAGAGAGGCTTCCGGTGGTTGTTGACTTCTGGGCTGTGTGGTGCACACCGTGCCTTTTGTTAGGGCCTGTTCTGGAAAAGCTTGCAGATGAATATGACGGAAAATTTATTTTAGCAAAGGTAAATGTAGACCAAAGCCCTGCAACAAGCCAGAAATACGGAATAATGAGCATACCTTCTGTAAAAATGTTCAAAAATGGCAAGATAGTAGACGAATTTGTCGGAGCATTGCCGGAGCCAGCAGTAAGGCAGTGGCTGGATAAAAACCTGAAAGAATAAATCTTTAAATCAATGAAAGAATATGCGCAAATTGCTTGTTATGAGCAATAAGGGAGGCGTAGGCAAAACAACCGTTGCGGTAAACCTTTCCCTGTTGCTTTCAGAGGAAAACCCCACAGGCTTGCTGGATATTGACCTCCATGGACCTGACGCTCCAAGGCTTTTAGGATTGCAAAAAACAGAAATAAAAACCCAAAAACACAAGCTTGTTCCTGTGAAATTCAATCCGAATCTTTATGTGATGTCCCTTGATTTTTTAATAGACAAAAACCGCGCAGTTATGTGGAGAGGCCCCCTGAAAACAAAGGCAATTCAGCAGCTAATAAATGATGTTTTATGGCCCGAGTTGGATTTCCTTGTTATAGACCTTCCCCCGGGAACAGGAGACGAACTGATAACAATAATGCAGATGATGAGGAATTCAGGCTCAATAATAGTTTCCACTTCACAGGCGGTATCTGTTGAAGATGCAAAAAGAGTGATTAACATGTCAAGAAGTTTTGATATCCCAATAATAGGTTTAATTGAAAACATGTCCGGCGAGATTTTCGGTTCAGGTAAAGTCGAGGAGCTGGCAGAAAAAGAAAACATAGCTTTTTTAGGCAGGCTGAGTTTGGACAAAACAGTTTCAAATTCACTGGAAACAGGAAAGCCGTTCATATTGAATAAAGGCACAAAGTCAGCCAAAGAGTTTGAAAACATTACAAAAAACATAAAAAAGATGATAAAAGGTGCCATGGATTGACAAACATAAGCATGCAGGATGTGGAAGATGCACGGATTTATGTCCTGTGCAAACCATGAATCTTGTTGACAGAAAAGCAAAAATAAACCAAAAAACGCGCAATTAAATGAGTTTCGGAAGAGGTAAAGGATGAAGGATATAAGAGTTTTGGTTTTTGTTTCACCCAAATGTCCGCACTGTCCAGCAGCAGAGGCACTTGTAAAAAGAATAGCTCCTGAATACCAAAGCCAGGGGCTTTCATACCAAAAAATAAGAACAAAGACATCTGAAGGCAAAAAACTTTCACAAGAATACAATGTTCTGGCAACGCCGACTATACTTTTCCTTGATAAAACAGGAAAGGAAATCAAAAGAATAGCAGGTGTTCCAAGCGAAAACAGCTTGAGAGGCGATATTGAAAGCGCTTTGGGAATCAAAAAATCATTCTTCTCCAAAATTTTCGGCAAAACATGAAAGAGTTTTTGAATAAGAAAAACAAAATAGCAATTGTTGGGGTTTCGGCTAATCCAGAGAAGTGGGGGTATAAAATATTCATCAAACTAAAATCCCTTGGTTTTTCTGTCTATCCCATCAACCCGAAGCACAAAAGCATAGAAGGCAATCCCTGTTACCCTTCGCTAAAGGATCTTCCTGAAAAACCAGACGTTGTTATAACTGTTGTTCCTCCAAAGGTTACAGAGCAGATTGTAAAGCAATGCGCAGAACTTGGAATAAAAAGGGTCTGGATGCAGCCCGGTTCTGAATCAAAAAAAGCAACAGGTTTCTGCAAAAAACACAACATTCAAGTTATATATAACGCGTGTTTTGTTGTTGATGGTTTGAATTTATAGTTCCTGATGCAATAAATTGCAAACCGTCAGGAACAACCAGCAAACGATATCTTTAGAATCAATTATATCGTTTGCTATAAATAATGCCTGATTATAAACCGATGATAAGCAACGGTTTTTTCGGGCAAAACCCCAAATATAAATACAGAGCAGTAAATATTTTATATGAAGTTCTTTGTTTGTTCACGTTTAAAAAAAGATTTCATTTCCAAAGAGATAAAAAGCCATGGATTTAAAATCGACAGACAAAAACCGGATTTTGTTTTTGTTTACGGCGGTGACGGGACAATTCTGGAAGCCGAGCGCAAATATCCTGGTGTTCTTAAAATCCCAATAAGAACGCACCCCTCCAAACATGCAGAAAAATTCTACACACCCAAACAATTGAAAAAAATCTTCAAGTCCATAAAAACAGGCAAATACAAAATAAAAAAATTCGAGAAAGTTGAATGCAGTTTTAAAGGGCGAAAACTCACAGGATTGAACGAAATTCAAGTCCATAACGCAAAACCTTACAGACCGTTGAGGTTTTCTTTGAATGTAGACGGAAAAATCATACCGGATTTAATAGGCGACGGCGTAATTATTTCAACGCCTTACGGCTCAACAGCATATTATTCTGTAATTGGCGGAAAACCCTTTTCCAAGGGCCTTATGCTGGGGTTCAACAATGTAATAGAACGAAAAAAACCCGTAAGAATCAAAAAATATGCAAAACTCAGGGTTATAAGAGAAACGGGATGGATAATAAGCGACAACAATCCGAAAATGCTTAAAATCAAACCAAATGAACAGGTTTTAATAAAAAAATCAAAAGACACAGCAAGGTTTGTAATGATTTAAAAAAGTAAAAATAAAGAATAATATGTTCTGTCTTGGCATAGAATCAACAGCACATACATTTGGAATAGGAATAGTTTCAGACAGAGGCGAAATCCTTTCCAATGTTTCAAGCATTTACAAACCGCCAAAGGGATGGGGGATAAAACCAACAGATGCAGCGCAACACCACAAAAAGATTTCTCAAACCCTTCTTAAAAAATCCCTGAAACTCGCTAAAAAAACACTGAAGGACATAGAGCTTGTAGCATTTTCCCAGGGCCCCGGTTTACCACCCTGTTTACACACTGGTTTGAATTTTGCGAAGCAGCTAAAAAAACCATTAATTGGTGTGAATCACTGTATAGCTCACATTGAAATAGCAAAGCTCCTTACAGGGGCAAAAGACCCGATAACGCTTTATGTATCAGGAGCAAACACCCAGATTTTAGGCTTTACAGAAGGCAGATACAGGTGTTTTGGGGAAACTATGGATATAGGCGCAGGAAACGCTCTGGATAAGTTCGGGAGAGAAATCGGCCTTTCTTTTCCGGCTGGTCCGAAAATAGAGAGGCTTGCAAAAAAAGGCAAATACACAGAGCTTCCTTATGTTGTAAAGGGCATGGATTTGTCCTTTTCAGGAATTGTGACCGCTGCTCTAAACAAATTCAAAAAAGGCACTCCAATCGAGGATTTGTGTTTCTCAATCCAAGAGATATTTTTTTCCATGCTTACAGAGGTTACAGAAAGGGCTTTGGCTCATACAGGAAAAAAAGAAGTTCTTTTAACAGGCGGTGTGGCAGCAAACAAAAGGCTTAAGGAAATGCTCGAAATTATGTGCAAAGAGAGAAAAGCAAAATTCTATACAGTGCCAAAAGAGTTCGCCGGCGATAACGGTGCAATGATAGCCTGGACAGGCACTCTTGCGTATAAATCGGGAATGAAAACAAAAGAAGAGGTTTTACCAAGACAGAGAACAGACGAAGTGGATGTTGAATGGATATAAAGCAGAAAACAAATGAATTTTTATGGAGGAACCGAAAATTATAAAGAATCCTGAAGTTTTTGAAGAGTATTTTATACCAACCAGAATTCTTCACAGGGAAGACCAGCTGATGGGCATAAGAAATGACTTAAAACCTTTGCTTTCTGGCAAAAAACCAAGAAACATTGTGCTTTACGGCTATCCGGGAACGGGCAAAACCTGCATAGCAAAATATGTGGTTGACGAGCTTAGAAAGGAATTTCCTGCGCTTTATGCTTATGTAAACTGCTGGAAAGAGGAGTCTGGTTTTAAAATCCTTTACAATATTTCAAAAAACTTTTCTTCTTCATTTATTCAAAGAAAAGGAATCTCAAAAGACGAGCTTTTGGATATTATAGAAAGGAAAATCCAAGGCATTCAAGGAATTGTTATTTTAGATGAGTTTGACAAGCTTTCAGATGAGAGAATACTTTATGATTTGCTCAGTTTGTCAGGAATTACGCTGATTCTTATTTCAAACAAACCAAACGCTTTGCAATGGTTTGACCCAAGAATAAGAAGCAGGCTGTCTTCTGCTGACATTATAGACTTCCCTTTATATAAAACAGAAGAAATTCTGGATATCCTTAAAGACAGGCGCGAATGGGGGCTGATTCCAGGAACCGTTACTGTTTCTCAACTCGAAAGAATTGCAGGAGCATCAGAAGGGGATGCCAGAAAAGGAATTGAAATTTTAAGGATTGCAAGCATTGAAGCTGAAAACCGGGATTTGGACAAGATAACTGATGATGTGATAGAGAAATCCATCCCAAAGGTTCCAGACACACAAAAACATAAACTCGATGCTCTTAATCCGTACCAGAAACTTATTCTGAAAGTTCTTAATTCCAAACCCATGGATTCAGGAAACCTTTTCTCAGAACTTCAAAGCCTTTCTGAAAAACAGGGGCTTGAACGAATAGTTGATAGAACTTTCAGAAAATATATGGAAAGACTCGTAAATTTGGGTCTGGTCCGTGCTTCTGGGAAGGGCAGATGGAGAAAATACTCAAAATCCTGATACAGGAATAGCGGAACAGCGGAACAGTTCTCTGGTTAGCTTTATATACTTTTTCGCACCAAGCATTAAACAGAACCGGCAATATGAGAACTATGAATCAAAAAACCAATGCAAAGGAGCAGGAACTCAGACAATACATAACAAAAACTTTCTGTAAAAAATTCTCTTTCTATCCCTCCTTTTCTTTTAAAAACAAAGTGCAAAACGAAAAACCAAAAACACCAAACCTGACATTTTTTTTAAAACAGTGAATCGCATAACCAACAGTTATAATTTTGGCTTTTAGAATAAAAAAACTATATATATTCATAAAATCAATTCCTACATTATAGTTCCTGACACAATAAATTACAAAGCGTCAGGAACAATTAGCAAACGACGCTTCCCAATCAATTATCTCGTTTGCTATAAATTTAAAATTTCTGAGGTGAAATCAATGCGTGCAGGAAGATTTTTATTTACTTCAGAATCTGTTACAGAAGGGCATCCCGACAAAATCTGTGACCAGATTTCTGATGCTGTTCTGGACGAGATTCTGAAACAAGACCCAACTGCCAGAGTAGCGTGCGAAACAATGGTAACTACAGGTCTCGTTTTTGTTACCGGTGAAATAACAACCAAGGCATGGGTAAACATTCCAAAGATAGCGAGAGAAACAATTAAGGATATAGGATATACAAAACCAGAATACGGGTTTGATCATCAGACCTGCGCTATAATAACTTCTATTGATGAGCAGTCACCAGACATAGCAATGGGCGTTAACAGAGAGGGTGCAGGCGACCAGGGAATGATGTCCGGATATGCAACCAAAGAAACATCAGAGCTGATGCCTTTGCCAATTCTTTTGGCTCACAGGCTTTCCAGAAGACTTGCCGAGGTCAGAAAAAACAAAATCCTTCCTTACTTAAGACCCGATGGAAAAACACAGGTCACAATAGAATACGATAATGGAACACCAAAATACATGCCTGCTGTTGTTGTTGCTGCGCAACATGACCCTGATGTAGATGATAAAAACTTAAGAGAGGACATAATAGAAAAGGTTATAAAACCAGTCTGCGGGAACTGGATGACCGCAGAAACTAAAACATTCATTAATAACACTGGCCGCTTCGTTATTGGCGGTCCGGGAGCAGACGCAGGAATGACAGGCAGAAAAGTAATAGCAGACACATACGGAGGCGTTGGAGGGCACGGTGGAGGAGCGTTCTCGGGAAAAGACCCAACCAAGGTCGATAAGTCCGCTTCCTACATGGCAAGATACATAGCAAAAAACCTTGTTGCTGCTGGTTTGTGTGACAAATGTGAAATACAACTTTCATATGTGATTGGCGGCAAAGAACCAATTTCGTTGATGATAGATACATTCAAAACCAACAAAGTGCCTATAGAAACCATACTTAAAGCAGTTAAAAACAACTTTAACCTCACACCAAGCGGAATTATAGAGCAACTAAAACTCCGCAGACCAATATACAGAAAAACCACCAATTACGGTCACTTTGGCAGGGAAGACCCGGATTTCACATGGGAAAAAACAGACCTGGCAGAAACCTTAAGGAAGGAAGCGGGTTTATAAACCCCTTTACCTTCTTATTATTCTTTTAACCATTGTTTCAAAAGGAAAGGTTTGGATATTTGGAAATCTTCCAGTTAATAATTAGGATTATGAAGGAGAAGAAAAAACAGAGGGAAGGGGGATAAGGTTTGGCCTCTCTGGAAATGGCTGATTAATCCTAAGATATTTACCCCTTTATGAGTCAATTTTAAATATAAATTTACCCATATAATAAACTATGGATACAGGAAGGTATATCTTGGATAAAAAGGAAGATATAAGGTTTCTTGAAATCGTGGAAAGAGAGAAAAAACTGAAACCCAGTCAAGATTTCATTACCACCATAGTGGGTCCCAGAAGGGCTGGAAAAACGTATTTTATTTACAGCCTGATAAAAACAAACAGATTAAATGATTCCTCTTACCTTTTTGTGGACTTTGAAGATCCTATTGATGAGAAAGATCCGCTGAAAATCATGGCAGTTCATAGTGAAGTTTATGGCAGAGAACCAGAGTTTTTGTTCTTTGATGAAATCCACGGGCTTGAAAATTGGCAAAAATTTATTCGATATCTTCATTCTAAAAAAAGATACAAAATTGTGGTCACGGGTTCTTCATCCAAACTGTTAAGCAGGGAGATTGCAACCCAGTTAAGGGGAAGGAGCGTTTCTGTGAATATATTTCCCTTTTCTTTTGCTGAAATTTTTGGACTCCACGAAATTCCCAAGAAAAAAATCTATTCCACAAACGAGGAGAACAGGATAAAGAGAATTGTCAGGAAATTCTTTGGTACGGGTTTTTTTCCAGACGTGGTTCTTGAAAGGGTTTCGCCTGTGCAATTTTATAAGGAGTATTTCGAGCTGGTAATCTCCAGAGATTTGATAGAGAGGTTCAGACTTAGAAACAGATTCATAGTTGAATATTTTTTAAAAACCACTGTTTCTGGAATGTCAAATAAATTTTCTATTCACAGATTTTTCAATGATTTGAAATCCCAGAACATCCATGTCAGCAAGAAAACCCTTTATAACCTGCAGAAAATAATAGAGGATATACAGGTGGTTTTTTTCCTGAGAAAATATGAGAGAAGCCAGAAGAAATCAGAAATGTCAAGACCAAAAGTTTATCTGGTAGATAATGGGATTTACAGATTCACAAGGTTCGAAGAAGAAAAAGGGAAGATTCTGGAAAACCTGGTTTTTCAGGAACTGTTAAAGAAAGGATACAGACCCAACAGGGATATATATTACTGGGAAAGTGTAGACGGAAAGGAAGTAGATTTTGTTATAAAGAAAGGCACAACCATAAGACAGCTAATTCAGGTAACATATACACTTGACTATTCAAACAAACACAGAGAAATCCGCTCCCTTTTAAAAGCAAGCAGGGAACTTGAATGCAAAAACCTCCTTGTGATAACCTGGGACTATGAGGATGAGGAAAAAACAGAGGGAAGGAAAATAAAATTTGTTCCTCTCTGGAAATGGCTCATACAATGAGAAAAATCTGTTAACAAATATTTATTTATCTCTTACCAAATTTATTCCATGTTTTCAAACCTTATACTCTGGGCTCAGAGCCTTGTTTCTGCTTACGGGCTTTCGGGCATATTTATAATCTCGTTTTTCGAATCCTTTATCTTCCCTGTTCCAACAGCGTTCTTTGTAACATCCATCACAACGCTCGGTACAGACCCTTTTATCGCTACAGTTATTGCAACTGTTGCTTCTGTTCTCGGTGCATGTGTGGGGTATCTTTTGGGGCTGTTTCTTGGGCATCCTGTAGCTGAAAGGCTTTTTAAAAAACATCTTTCTTCTGTTGAGTCATGGTTTAACAGATACGGAGCATGGGCTGTATTTTTAGCAGCATTTACGCCAATTCCCTTCAAAGTCTTTACTTGGTCTTCAGGAATATTAGAACTCAATTTTAAAAAATTTCTAATCGCTGCTTTTTCAGGAAGATTTGTCCAGTTTTTTATAGCAGCTTATTTCGGAAGCCTTTTTGGCTCCCAGATACTTTGCTGGTTTGGCTCAATATAGCTTATAATTATTTAAAATAATGTTTTTAATTCCTATGAGTTATAATTTCTCCAAAATCTTTCCTATTTCTTCTTCTCCTATATTTTCTATTAAAACCAGTTTCTTTCTGCTTTTCAATCCCTTGAGAATTCTGACCTTTTTTCCAAAAACCTTTTCCAGAATCCTCACAACTTCTTGGTTGGCTTTGTTATTTTCCGGTTTCGCTTTAACCCACATCAAAATTTCTTCTCCTTTTTTCTCAATTTTCTCTTCCTTTGAACAGGCTTTCACTTTTATTTTTATAATTATACTCCTTTCTTTCAAAACCATTATATCATCTTAAGGATTAAGTTTTCTACACAACTAATATTCTTTTATCTGATTTATTTAAAACATGTTTATTAAATATAATTATGAGATTTGGTGTTATAAATAAAGAAATTAAGTTGTTGAGTTTGTGTTTTCTTTTAATATTCCTTGGTTTTAATGGTGTTCAGCAGTATATCACTACATTTTTTTCTAGCAATAAAGCAATTGATTTGGGTTTTCATTCCTTAATTTTAATTTATTTGTTTTTCATTTTGTTTGATCCCTTGTCTGGTTTATTAGTTTCAAAACACGGGGCAAAGAAGTGTATGATTGTTTCTTCAATATTTTATTCTGTATTTATTATTTCATTACTAAGCAGGTCCACTCTTTTTATTTATTTTACTTCTTCCCTTCTTGGTATCGCGGCTTCTTTACTTTGGACAGGTCAAAACAGTTACTTAATAAGAGCAAGTAATAAAAGGTATTACGGAGCAAACTCAGGATTTTTTAACTCTTTTCAGTCTTTAGGTTCTGCATTTGGTGTGTTTATTTTAGGGTTTCTTATTCCAATGTTTTTATTCAATGTTTCTTTTCTAATTTTTTCTGTTTTTCCCCTTTTTGGTTTTTTATTGCTTTTTGGGTTAAAGGATTTAGAAACAAAACAAGATATAAATCATTTCAGATTTGTTAAAAAATCTATTACAAGTGTGACAGCACTGAAATTATCAAGTTTTTGGTTTAGTATCAATTTTGTTTTTGGTCTTGTAATTAGTATAATTCCTCTTGAAATTAAGAAAATTTTAGGTTTGCCTTATATAGGAATTTTATCTTCTTTATTCTATGTTTTACCAATTCTTCTTTCTTATTTTTTTGGAAAACTATCAGATATAAAAGGGAGGAAAACCATGATAATTTTTTCTTATATTTTACTTATAATTAGTCTTGCGTTTTTGTTATTTTCCTCTCAGGCCGCTTTTTTAGTACTAGGAATTATTCTGCTTGCATTAAACTGGACAATTACAAAACCCATTACCTATGCTTTGGTTGGTGATGTAAGCACAAAGGAAAATCTTGAATTTTTAACAGCTCTGTTTTGGATGATTCAAAATGTAGGTGTAGTGGCTGCTTTACTTCTTTCACAAGCATTTAAATTTAAAGTCAAAACCCTTTATCTAATTTCAATATTTATAGTATTATGCTCTTTAATGGTTTTGGCACCCTTGCTCAAATTGGATATCAAAAAATTAAAAGAAAAAATCTCTCAAGAAATATTAATTTAAACGTGTTGACCGGGATAATGTTCAATACGGAACGAATGCAGGGATGAAACTGAAATGGAAACCATGCTTCTTAAGGACGTTTCTCTAACCTTTCCATCGAAGATTTTTGTTCCGGAAACCGAATTACTGCTTCCTCTGGAAGCAAAGCTTACACCCAGACCAAGTTCAGGATTGAGATCTTATTTATGAGCTTTTCAGGATTTTGGAAGAGAAAAGCAATTAAATCCTTACTCCAAATAATTATCATGGACCCAGAAGTTTTGGAGAAATACAAAAAGGCAGGAAAAATTTGTTCGCAGGTAAGGGAGACCATTCTCTCTGAAATCCAACCCGGAATGAAAATTCTTACTTTGGCAGAAAAAATAGAGGACATGATTAAAGAAAAAGGAGGAGAGTTCGCTTTTCCGGTAAATATTTCAATAAATGAAATTACCGCTCACTATACCCCTTCCTTCAATGACCAGACCAGAATTCAGGACGGTGATGTAGTGAAAATAGACATTGGCGTTCATGTGGACGGATATATAGGAGACATGGCTTTCACTTACTGCTCAAAACCAGACCCTTTGGTTGAGGCAGCGCAAAAAGTTCTGAAAAGCGCTATAAGCATTGTAAAACCAGGCGTCACAATAGGTGAGATAGGAGAAAAAATAGAAGAAACAGCAAAATCCTTGGGTTTCGGCATTATTGTAAATCTTACGGGACATTATTTAGGAAGATATGATTTCCATGCCTCTCCATTTATACCGAACATAAAAAATGACTCAAAACACACGCTTAAAAAAGGTGACGTGATCGCGCTTGAACCGTTTGTTTGCAAAACAAACGGCTATATAAAAGATTCCAGTATAATTGAAATCTACCGATACATTCAGGACAGGCCTGTCAGGCTTATGGAAGCCAGAAAGATTTTAGAGCTTGCCAAAAACCAATTTCATAGTTTACCGTTTGCCAAACGCTGGTTATACCGTTATTTCTCACCTTTAAAAGTTTCCCTTGCTCTGAATCAGCTTCAAGCCGCTGGAGCATTGGAAACTTATCCTGTTCTCAGAGAGGTTGAAAACAAGAAAACCGCTCAGGCTGAACATACCATGATTGTCGACGACCCGCCGATTGTGACAACACTTTAAAGGTGTTAACCTATGAGTTTTCCTGAAAAAGTTCTTTCTCTGCTTGCACAAATCCCTCCATCCAAGGTTACAACCTATGCCGAACTTGCGAGAGCGGCAGGAAGACCAAAAGCATGGAGATGGGTTGGAAGAATTCTTTCACAGAATTCGGAACCTGATAAATATCCCTGTTATAAAGTCGTGAAGTCAGATGGAACTTTAGGAGGATATTCCAGAGGCTTAAACGAAAAAATAAGGAGGCTTGAAAAAGAAGGCATCAAAACAAAAAACAAAAGGGTTGATCTAAATAAACACTTTCATAAATTCAAGTAAGTTACGATTTTTTAAAAGAAGGTTAACAACTACATTAATATATATAAATTGAATTAATTAATTAATATATGAGTGGTAAAAACTTCTCATATTATTTTTTTAGCACTTTTACCAACTTCTATAACTCCAAAAAAGGCGCGAAAAAAGGCATTTTTCCAGTTATACCATTGTTTCTTTTTCTGTCCTTTTCATTTCTGTTTTCATCACACTTTACAGGAATGCCTGTTGCAAAAGACTTTGCGGACAGCTGCAATCAAACACTAAACCTCACAATCAAGACCAATAAAACGTTTCCATTAGAGTTACCGCGTGGAGCGCTTGAGTCCTTCAGAGTTTCTGGTTTTTTTTCTGGTTCCGGTTCTGCAAAAATCTACCTTTTTGCATCCAACCAGACCTTCCTTGTTTTTGACACAAATGCCATATCCTTATCAGAGCCAACCGAACTCGCAGGTTTTGTTGTTTTTTCAAACCAATCAAAAAATAACGTTGCAAAACAAAACCATACCTCTGAAACAACAGAAGCTGAAAAGTTATATAATACAACAAGTCCAAAAACACCTGATTTTAATCAAACCCCTTCCCTTAACCTTCTCCTTTTACCCCCCAGTCCGGAAAACCATTCCGTCCTCCAGGAACCAAACCTGACCCTGAACCTGACCTCAAACCTCAACCTTTCTTCCTGCTCGCTCCTTTTCAACCAGACCCGCATAAAAATGAACCTTTCCAACAACCTTTGCTCCCT
>QMZY01000003.1 GCA_003663415.1 Candidatus Aenigmatarchaeota archaeon | reverse complement strand
TTTGGGGTGTCCGGAACAGAGAGATAAGCGTAAGAAGAAGGTATGAACAGTAAGAAAGAGAAAACTAAGAGAATTGCCAAGATTCTTGAATATATCGCTCCGATATACATAAACCTAAATTAGAATGTAACATTTAAAAAGTTAACCCAAGCTCAATAATATAAATAAAAAACCCATTTGTTTTTTTATGGAAGTTCCGATTTCAAAGCCGTTACTGACAGAAGAGGAGATAAAAGCAATCACAGACGTGCTGAGGTCAGGGAGAATTTCTCAGGGAGAGAAGGTCAGAGAGTTTGAAAAGGAATTCGCTAAATACCATAGCGTTAAACATGGAATTGCAACTTCTTCTGGAACGTCTGCTCTGAAAATCGCTTTAGAGGCAGCCGGAATTAAAAAAGGCGACGAGGTTATAACAACGCCCTTCACGTTTATCGCAACGTCTAACTCCATCCTTTATAACCAAGGAATTCCTGTTTTTGCTGATATAGACGAGGACACTTTTAATATAAACCCGGAAGAGATACGAAAGCAAATAACACCAAAAACAAAAGCTGTTCTGGTTGTGCATTTGTATGGTTTGCCGTGCAAAATGGATGAGATTCTTGAAATAAAGGAAGAGCATGGGTTGGTTCTGATTGAAGACTGTGCGCAGGCGCTTGGCGCTGAATACAAAGGGAAAAAGGTTGGTTCATTTGGGGACGTTTCCGCATTCTCTTTTTATCCCACAAAAAACATCACAACAGGAGAAGGCGGTATGGTTTTAACAAACAAAGAAGAGATTGCTGAGAAGGCAAGGCTTATAAGAAACCACGGGCAGAAAGAGAATTACAGGCATGAGATAATTGGTTATAATTACAGGATGACGGACATGCAGGCTGCATTGGGTCTTGTTCAGTTGAAAAAACTTGATGAAATGAACGAGAAGAGAAGAAGAAATGCAATAATTTTAACAGAGTTGTTAAGAAACACCGAAGGAATAAAAACGCCTGTTTGTTTTAACGGTGCAAAACACGTATATAATCAATACACCATAAAAGCGGAAAAAAGGGATAAGCTTTTTGAGTTTTTGAATAAAAACGGCATAAAAGCGAGAATCTATTATGACAGGCCTGTGCATATGCAGCCAGCATACCAAAAACTTGGTTTTAAAAAAGGTTTATGTCCTGTTGCAGAAAAGGTTTCTGAACAGGTTTTGTCTCTTCCTGTTTATCCTTTGCTTGAGCCAAGGGATATGGAAAATATTGCTGAAATAGTAAAGAGGGGGTTGAAATGAAAAGGATTCTTGTTACAGGTGCAGGCGGACCTGCCGGCGTGAATTTTGTGAGGTCGTTAAGAAAAGCAGAAGAAAAAATGTTTATTGCGGGTAGTGATGTAAATAAGTTCCATTTAGAGCTTCCCGACTTGGACAAAAGATACCTGCTTCCGAAAAACACAGACCCGGAATATATAGAAAAGGTCAATGAAGTTATTAACAGGGAGGGAATTGAATTCTTGCATCCGCAACCGGATTCAGAGGTCGGGGTTATATCCGAGAACAGGGAAAAAATCCATGCCAAGGTTTTTCTGCCCGCAAAGGAAACAATAAGAATCTGTCAGGACAAGCTGGAATCAGCAAAGGTATGGAAATCCAAAGGCATTCCTGTGGCAAATGTTTTGGAGGTCAAAGATGAGAATGATTTGGAAAAAGCAAAAGAAGTTCTTGGAATGCCTTTTTGGCTGAGGGCAACGAGGGGAGCAGGAGCAAGAGGTTCAACCCTGGTTGAAAACCTCGAGACAGGCATTCATTGGATTAAATATTGGGAGTCCAGAAGAGTTGGATGGAAGTTCATCGCTCAGGAATATTTACCAGCAGATGACATAGCTTTCCAGTCTTTATGGAACAAAGGCGAACTTATTTGTTCGCAGGCAAGAGTGAGATTAGAATATATATATCCAGAACTCGCGCCTTCTGGAAAAACAGGAACGCCTTCTGTTGCGAAAACAATACATGATGAAAAAGTTAATAAAGCAGCGTATGAATGTGTTAAGGCAATAGACCCGAAAGCAACAGGCATTTTTTGTGTGGATTTGAAAAAAAACCCCGAAGGAATACCATGCCCTACAGAAATTAATGTTGGCAGGTTTTTTACTACAAGCTATTTCTTTACATACGCTGGAATTAATATGCCTTATTTGTATGTTAAACTTGCTTATGGAGAAGAAATTCCTGATGTGAAAAAATTCAACTGCGTACCAGAAGGGCTTTACTGGATAAGGCATATGGATTCCGGTCCGGTTCTCAGGAAGGAAGGAGAATGGAGAAGCGAAAAGATATGAAGCTTATAATTTTTGATTTTGACGGAACGCTTGTTTATTTGAATATTGATTATAATGGAATGAGGGAAAGCTTAAAGGACTATTTCAGAAAACATGGTATAAACTCGGAGTTCAGGCCTTTGATACCAAGTGTGAACAGAGCTGTTTTACAGCTTGAAAAAAAACTTGGGAAAAGTGTTATAGACGAGGTGTTTGATATAATTGATGAATTTGAAAAGGAAGGCACTGATAAGTGTGTGGTTTTTCCAAACGCGAAAGAAGTTCTTCAGAAATTGAAGGAAATGGGCTTTAAGGTCGGAATTTTTTCAAACAACGGAGAAAAATGTATTTACAGTGTTCTGGAAAAGATAGGTGCAAAGGACATGGTAGACATGGTGTTTTCAAGGGATAAAATAAAAGACGGCATGAACATAAAACCAGCTGAAGACGGGATTCTGGAAATGATGAAAAAACTAAAAGCAAAAAAAGAGGAGGCATGGATGGTTGGAGACAGGATTTACGATGAGATAGCTGCAAAGGCCGTTGGTATTAAATTTATAGCAGTGAAAACAAAGTATTCAGAATGCGATTTTCAGAACCCGGATTTTGTGGTTACAGATTTGAAAGAAATTCTGAAAATAGTTAAATAACAGGCTCTGATTTTTTATAGGATTCTATAACCTTATAAGCTGTTTCAAGAGCAAGAAGGCCTTCTTTGCCTGTGCAGGGGTGTTTTTTCCCTGTTTTTATCCAGTTTAAAAAACTTCTCAGTTCCCTTTTTAATGGCTCTTCTTTTTGGATTTTTATTCTTTTTTTCTTTGGTGTGCCGAGTTTTTTTATGTCTGTAAAGGTTTTTTCCCTTATGTATGACCAGTCGCTTTTGAACAAAAAAAGGTCCTGGGTCATGTAATTCAGCTCAGCGTAGCCTTTTATGCCTGTAACAGAAAGTGTTCTGATTTTAACAGGCGTTACCCAGTTTACTTGTATAAAGGCATTTGTTCCGTCATATTTCATTAAAATGTCTGCATAATCCTCTCTTTTCGCAATAAGCGCTTTTCCTGCTGTTGCATAGATTTTGGTTGGTTTTTTTTCAAGCAAATAATTAAAAACATCTATATCATGGACTGCTATATCAATTATAACATTGGCATCTCTTATTTGCGGCGGCAACAAACCAACTCTTTTTGCAGAGATGGTTATAATCTTTCCAAGCCTGTTTTTTTGAATTAGTTCCTTTAACTTCTGAACAGCCGGATTAAACCTCTCTGTATGACCAACAGCGAGTTTGATTTTTTTCTTTTTTGCATAGTTTATTATTGTTTTTGCATCTTCCAAGGTTTTTGCTATTGGTTTTTCAACAAGCACGTGCTTTCCTTCTTCTATGCATCCCAGAGAAACTTCTTTATGCAAAAATGTTGGAACTGCAACAGAAACAGCATCTACAGATTCGTTTTTAAGCATTGTTTTGTAATCTGAATAGAATTTGCATTTGAATTTTTTTGCTATCTGTTTTCCTTTTCTTTTGTTTATATCAGTCACTGCAACAAGTTCAGATTCTCCAAGCTCTGAATAAACCCTTGCATGATGGCGTCCCATGTTTCCTGTTCCAATAACAGCAACCTTAACCATATGAATCCAGAACAAGCTGATAAACACAAAAGGCTTCTGCGTAATCCAGGTTTACTCTTTTGCCCCGCATTTTTGCTATCGCCCTTACGTAATCCATATCGTGGTAATATCTTCTGAACTGTGATTTATAGCACTCAAGGACTTTTACCTTTTTCTCAACCTCCTCCTTTGTTAGAGGAACCAGAAGGTTTGGAAGAAAACCCGGTGTGCTTTTAAAATCCTCATACATGAGAATGGTTTGGGTTTTGAAAACCCTGAGAACATTTTTGGTGAGGGTTTCATGGTCTTGGTGCGTATTCGGAATGTAATGCGTGACTATTGTGTCCGGTTTCCATTTGTCTCTTGCCCCTTCAAGTATCTCTCTTATCTTTGCTTCATTTTCGGGAAATTTTGTATTCGGTAAGTCCTTCATTTCAAAACTTCCTGAAGGCATTTCTAAAACCTTCATTGCATTTTCAAACTCTTCGAAAATGGTTTCGTTTCCCGGCTGCTCAGCGCCGCTTGCAAAAACTATATGAAAACATTTCGCTTTTCCAAGCATTTTCATAAGCAAGCCAGATGAACCTGTTTCCATATCATCCGGATGAGCACCAAGAAAAAGGATTCTTCTCATCATAGCATAAAATTAAAGGAAAGAATTTATAAAATTTAAATTATTTTGTGTTGTATTAATTTTATGCCGTTTTACATATCCGGAGCGCAAGACAATATAACACCGCTTAAATTCTGGGAGCATGAGCTTTCCGGTTACAGGGGAAAGAGGCATCCTCAAGATGTTCATGACCCTGTCTATGTAACATCTTTTGTTATAGATGACGGTAAAAATGCGGTTGGTCTGGCTTCGTGTGATTTGCTTTCGCTGGAAAGCGAGTCTGTGAAAAGGATAAGAAAAAAGGTTTCAAAAGAAACACGAATTCCTGAAGAAAATATAATGATTACATGCACACATACACACTCTGCTCCTGCTGTTTTTCCTCTGCCTGGTTGCGGAGATGTTAATAAAGAGTATCTTGAATGGACCGAGGAAAGGGTTTCTGAATCCCTGACAAGGGCATGGAAAAACCCAAGGAAAAAAATTGAAGCTTATTTTTCTTCAGGCAGGCTTGAGGGATTTGGATACAACAGAGAGAAAACGAATCCTTGGGATGAGGAACCAAGCACTGATTTTGACGACACGCTTCGTGTGTTTTATTTTGGAGAAGGTTATGTAAAAGATCTTATTTTGAATTTTGGTTGCCACCCTGTATTGATAGAAAGGAACGGTGTGATGGGGAGGACAGAAATAACAAGGGATTTTCCGGGTGCTGTAGCTGATTTTTTGCATTCAAAACTTTTCGGTTATGTTTTGTACACGCAGGGCGATGCTGGTGACGTTGACCCTGTTTTGAATTTTTACAGAAAAAAGAAGAGGGAGGTTCTTGTTAGAGAAACAGAAGACGGAGGTTTTGTTTATGAAAGCGATTGGAAAACCTTGCCAGAATATGGAAGGATTATGGGTGAAAGGGTTTTGGAGCTGCTTAATAAAAAAGAAGAGCTTTCCCCGGAAATCAGATCTTTGTCAGGCAAAATAGAGCTTCCTTTAATTGTGAAAGAATCTGAAAATCTTCCAAAAGACCCGTTAAGAGACAAAGGAGAGTTTTATGAGAAATGGAAAGAAAAAGCGAGAGAAGAATATGTTAAAAGAGCGGGAAATGATTATTACATTGATTTGTGGGTGCAGATTTTTGGAATCGGTGAGAAAAAGCTTGTGGGAATTCCTGCAGAGGTTTTCTCTGGTATTGGAAGGAAAATAAAAGACAAGCATTCAGATGTTATTACTGTTAATTATGCGAATGGAAACATTGGATATATACCCGACAGGGAAAGTTATGGAAAAGGATATTATTCACATGCCTTCAAGTTGTTTGGTCCATTTCCATTAGCAGAGAACGCAGAAGATGTTCTGGTAAGCGGGGTTGATTCTTTGCTAAGGGAATTTGAAAAACAAACAAATTTAAAAACGAAAAACAAGCAATTTTTATGAATGAATTGAGGATATTTTTTACTGGCGCAGGTTCGCCTGGGTTCAATGGAATTCTTAAAGGCTTCAGAGTTGGTGCAAAGGAAGAAGGAAGAAAAATCAAAGTGATAACAGCCGATATGAACCCAGATGCGTATGGCTTTCATCTTGCTGACAAGGGATATGTAATTCCTCCGGGAAACGTGGACAATTTTCTTGAAAAAATGCTTGAAATATGCGACAAGGAGAAGCCAAGGCTTTTGGTTTCGGGTGTTGACCCCGAGCTGCTCCCTTTGGCAAAGGCAAAACCTGATTTCAGGAGATACGGAGTAGAAGTTGTTTTGTCTGATTGGAAAGCCATAGAGCTTGCTCAGGATAAAGGAAAGTTATATGATTTTTTCAAACCTTATGGTTTTGTTCCGGAATACAAAAGGGTTAAAAATGTCAAGGAGTTTAAGGAGGCCGCGAATTCATTGGGCTATCCGGAAAAGCCGGTGTGTTTCAAGCCCGTGTTCAGTTACGGAATGCGTGGGTTTCGGATTATGAGGCCTGACGCTGATAAGGTGGATTTGCTTTTCAAATACAAACCGTCAAGCGCTTTTATAAACTTCAGCGAAGCCTTGGAAATTTTAAAACAGGCTGAGGCTCAGGGAAGGTTTCCTGATTTGTTGGTCATGGAATATTTGGAAGGGAAAGAATATACAGTTGATCTTCTGGCACGGAAAGGGAAATCTTTGGTAACAATACCAAGAGAAAGGGTTGTGACAAAAGAGGGAATTTCAACTGTTGCAAAGCTCGAAAAAAACAAAGAGATTATTGAATATGCAGAAACAATTACTGAGAAACTGGGTTTTGATTACTGCATAAATATGCAGTTCCGCTACTCCTCGGACGGATATCCAAAACTTATTGAAGTTCAGCCAAGGTTTGCAGGAACAACCATTGCATGCATTGGTGCAGGAGCGAATCTACCATATTTAGCTTTGAAACTTGCTCTGGGAGAAAAAATACCAGAGGTAAAGGTGAAGTGGGGAACAGTAATGAAAAGGTTCTGGGACGAGGTTTTCGTTCTTGGGGAAAAGCAATGGTTTTATGGTATTAAATTTGAGGTATAATATGTTTGAAACCCTTTCAAATAAACTAAATCAGGGAAATGAACTAGCAGCGTATTCTTGGAATGGTTTAGAAAAACTTGGAAAAAAAGGTAATTTGAAAAAGGTTTTGCTTCCTGTAATGAGTGTACATACAGATCCAAGTGTATATTATGGGTTTGTTTTAAGTTGTGAGGAATTTATGTTACCTCCGCTCCCAAAGGAAAGTTTAAGAGGGGTTTATGAAATTAATGAGGAGAAAATAAAGGAAGAGTTTTTGAGAGATAAATATTTTGGTGATATAGAAATTATAGATTTGGATAAAGGAGCTGAATCTTCTCAAAAATATAAAGATTTGAAAAAATCAAAAATAATTCTTGGAAACAATGATCCATTTGAAGAGCATGGTTTTCATTTACCCATGGATTCAGATAATATAAGGTCAAGAGGTTTAATAAGAGGTTTGGAAAGAGAATTGGAAGGAGTAATTTCTGTTCCATCTATTTCCTATGCATTCACAGAACCATATGAAAGGGGTTTTTATGGAACCATAAAAATTGAATTTGAAACCCAAAAGTATTTGATATTGAATTACTTTTCTTATTTGGTAGAGGAGATCAAACCGGAAAAAGTAGTAATTATTACCTCTCATGCCTCTCCAACACATCTTGCTGCAATTCAAGACGGTATAAACACTCTTAGAGAAAGATACGGAAACAGTGGGTTTATGAAGATTTTTGATTTTAGTTTGTTAAAGGGAAAAAATATGAAGAACGGTAAGCCCTTCGTAATTGTGGGGCATGCTAGTAAATGTGAAACATCCTCTATTCTTGCATACTTAAATGAAATAGAAAGAACCGGTTTATGCGATTTAGAAAAAGCTAAAGGTGGAAAAGTAAACAGGTTTCGTAACATAGGGACATCGCTCAAGGATTATAACAGAAAAGAAGAATCAGGTGTGAACGGATGGGGTGAAAATGACCCCAAACTTTCAAGTTTTGAAGCCGGTAAAGAATACAATCAAACTATGCTTTCTGAAGCAAAGAGAATTATAACCGAATGGAAAGAATGGGAATAAACTTTTATTTCCTAATGTATAAAATATACTATGCCAAAAGAAAATGAACTGGGTGGTTTGGCGAAAAAAAGAGATTCTTCCGAATTCTATTCTGTTATCCCTAAAGGATATGTTCCTGGAAAAACAAAATATGTTGTAATAACAGGAAGTGTTATTTCAGGCGTGGGTAAAGGAACTTTCTCATCTTCTATAGGAAATGTATTAAAACTTTACCATGGTTTAAAGGTTGCTCCTCTCAAATTCGACGGTTATCTGAATGTGGACGCAGGGACTCTCAATCCTTACAGGCACGGCGAGGTTTTTGTTCTGGACGACGGAACAGAATGTGATTTGGATCTGGGGACATATGAGAGGATGATAAATGCGAATCTGACAAAAAACAACTATCTCACAGCAGGAAAGATATTCAAAATTATTATTGACAAGGAAAGAGCAGGCAAATACTTGGGAAGGGATGTTCAGTTTATCCCTCATGTTACAGGCGAAATTAAAGGTTTTCTGAGGAATCTGGCTGTTGAAAGCAAGGCTGACGTGGTTTTGGTTGAGGTTGGCGGAACAGTGGGGGATATAGAGAATTCATACTTCTTGGAAGCAATGAGGGAACTGGCGTATGAGGAAGGAAGACAAAACGTGTGTTTCATTAACGTGACTTATATCCTTAAACCACATTCTCTTGACGAACACAAAAGCAAAGCTGCCCAGCTGGGATTAAGAAAGCTTATGGAGGTTGGAATTCAGCCGGATATAGTTATGTGCAGGAGTGAGAGCAAAATTCCGGAAAAAATAAAAGAAAAAATAAGCATTTCGGCAAATATTCCAGTATCAAGAGTTGTGAATTGTTATGATATGGACATCTATGCTATGCCCGAGTTTTTGAGAAAACAAAAAGTCGATAATGAAATTCTGAATATTTTGGGAATAAAAAAAACCAATGGAATGAGACCAGAGTTCAGGGAATGGATAAAATTGCTGGAAAAAATGAGAAAAGCAAAGAAAACCATAAAGATTGGTCTTGTAGGGAAATACACACAGGTTAAAGACTCTTATATAAGCATATTAAAGGCTTTGGAGCATACTGCTCCATACCTTGACGCCAGAGTTCAGGTGGAATGGATAGAATCAAGCAGGATTGATAGAAACAAAACAGGAGAGGCATTAAAGGATTTGGATGGTATAATAGTTCCGGGAGGGTTTGGTGCAAGGGGCGTTGAGGGAAAGATTGAGTGCATAAAATACGCGAGAGAAAATGATCTTCCTTTCCTTGGTTTATGTTTTGGATTTCAGCTTGCTGTGATTGAATTTGCAAGAAATGTGTGCGGTTTAAAAAAGGCCAATTCAACAGAGCTTGAACCTGAAACAAAAGAACCTGTTATTTGCATTTTGCCCGAACAGGAAGAAATCCAAGGTCTTGGAGGAACAATGAGGCTTGGCGGATACGAGGTGAGAATAAAAAAGGGTTCATTGGCTTATAAATTGTATGGAAAGGAATCTGTTAGAGAGAGGTTCAGACACCGATGGAACGTGAATCCAAACCACATTGATGTTCTGGAATCCAATGGCTTGGTCTTCTCAGGTTTTGCTCCTCAGAAAAGAATTATGCAGATATTGGAACTTCCTGATAAAAAATTCTTCTTTGCCACTCAGTTTCATGCCGAATTCACATCAAAACCATTGAGACCAAGCCCCATATTTAGGGGTTTTTTAAAAGCCTGTTTGAACCGTTAACTTTATAAACACATTTTCACTACTATTAAGTTAAAATATGGAAAGCTTTAAAATGCTTGGAGAAAAAGAATTAAGTGAACTTCCGACAGAGGAACTTAAAGAATATACACTCAAGCTTACCCGGTATGCTCGAATGCTTGAAAAAACAGCTTACACAGACCCTTTAACAGGACTGAGAAACCGACATGCTTTGGAACATGATTTGAAAGAATTTAAAAAAAAGGAACGAACTTCTAAAGACAAAGAAAAAACACATGCATTTTTGATTGTGGATGTTGATAATTTTAAGGGAGTGAATGATAACTATGGTCACGGCACAGGAGACCATATTTTGAGGAGGCTTGCCGGTGCTCTGGAAAAAAATACAAGAGTTTCCAGGGGTCAGGACAGGGTGTATGAAGGGAGAAGCTACAGATGGGGCGGTGACGAATTCGCTGTTTTGCTTGTTGATATAAATCCGGAAGATGTTCCTTATATTGCTAAAAGAATAGTAAACGGTATAAAAAGCCAAGCAGAAAAGTCTGTAAAGGCCCTTGAAAGATTATGGAGAATGAAAGGGTATGAACCGTCTGACACAGAAAGGAATCTTCTTAATGATATAAGAAACGTAAGTGTAAGTATAGGTGTCACACTTTTTGAAGAACAATACAAGGATGTTTTTAGAAGGGCTGATGAAGCGCTTTATAAAGTTAAACAAAAGGGTAAAAACGGATATCATATAGCTTAATCCTCATACCTCTTGTTTAGAATTTCCCATATTCTTTCTGCTTTTTTTCTTCCCACTCCATCAACTTTCATAAGTTTTTCCGGTTTTGCCGTGAAGATTTTTCGGACGGTTTTGAATTTTTTCAAAAGTCTCTGGCTCAGGACATTTGAAACACTGGGAAGACCAGCAACTATGTATTCTTGGAGTCCGGATTCTGTAAGGGTTTTTTGCTTTGCCCTTATTTGAATTTCCCTTTTATTTTCTATCTGCTCTCTTTTTGCTAACCAGTAAATCTGGAGGGCTGTTTCTTTTGAGTTTTGCGTCCAGAGCGTAGGAAGAGAGTAATCAAGAGCCAGAGAAGAGAAAACGCCGCGAATTGTATTGGAATGCATGTTCCTTTCAAGAAAAAGCAGTTCAGGATTTCCTTCCAAAATCAAAACAGGTCTTTCATACGCAGAGATTAAAGAATCTGCTTGTTTGAAAAGTCTGTGGTCTATAATGGACTGCAGAAAATCGCGGATTGTTTTTCTTTCAACAGCAACCCTGTCTGAAACTATGTAATCCGCAAGCTCAAGTTTTTTCTCTTTAACTTCTGCAAGTTCCTTAAGATGCCTTACAACCTGTGATGAATTCTCTCTTTTATCAGCAAATATAATAACTTTTTCCATGCTTATGCTACTTTTGAACCAACAGAAACTTCTTTGTCAGGAGTTAACAAGGAAACTGTGTTTTCGTCTATTGCAGCCAGAAGCATTCCTTCTGAAGCAACGCCTCTTATTACTGCTGGTTCCAAATTGCTTAAAACCACTATTTTCTTTCCAACAAGCTCAGATTGCTGATAATAGTTTTTTAACCCTGCCACTAACTGGATCTGCTTTCCGCCAACATCGACTTGTAAAACATAGAGTTTATCAGAGTCTGGAACTTCCTCAACCGAAAGAATTTCTCCTATTTTGATTTCAAGCTTTTCAAAATCCTTTATAGTAACCATAAAAATATTGTAACAAAAGGGTTTAAATTTTTATTCTTAGCTTTTCTGAAAAGCGCGTCTAATAATTCCATTCCGTGAACTTACCATTTAAAGCTGTTCCTGATTAAAATATAAACATTCCCTGATATAATTAAAGTATGGAAGAGGTTTTGGAAGTTCTTGCAAACATTTTGTGCCCTACTTCAGAAAGCTATTCTTCCTGCACAAGTTTTATCCACTCCCATGCAAGTCAAGGTGTTTTTGTTCAGCTGATTTATTTCCTTTTCTTCCCAACACTTTTTATAATACTTTTTGTTTACATTCTCAGCAAGTCTGTTCTTAAAGGCAGTCTTGGAACAAAGGCGGGCGGTTTAAGAATCCTCATAGGCATTGCAGTATATATATACATAATAATTAATGGTTGGTACGCCGCAGCCCTGCCTTTGGCAGAATTCTGGATAGTGGCAATAATTGTTTTGTTCGGTGCCTGGTATTTCATAGGCGGTCATTTCGGAAACAGAGCGAAAGAGGGTTCATTTCCGATGACAGGCACATTTCCTTCTTTAAGAGGTATAAAGAAAAAATATCAAAAATTTAAGGGAGTGAAAGACGAGATAGAAGGAGCCGTAAGTTTTGTTAATGCAGCGCAAAAGCTTGCTGACAATATAAAATCTGGGAAATCAGACAGACCGGCAGAGGATATTGCTGAGATAAGAAACATATGCGCAACTGTTAGTGAAATAATAAAAAAATATGAACTTACACCAGAAGGCCAGATTTATGGCGCCCAGTTAAGAAAATTAAAAAGCCAAACAGAAAAGCTGTTAAAATTTTTAGAAAACATGGGGTCGTAAAATGGAAATTTTATGGAACGCGCTGTTACCATTCTTTTTCGTTTTTTCAGTGGTTTATGGGGCATTGGAGGTGAGCGGCGTTTTTGGTAAGAGAGCGAATACTCTAATAGCTGTTATAATAGGTTTTTTTGCCATAAGCTCTCCGATGCTTGTTGAATTTCTTAATCAAGCGCTTCCTTTTGCAGTGATATTTTTTATAGGATTTTTCTTTCTAAGTTTTATTGTAAAGTTTGCTGGAAAACCCAAAGAAAAAGACTACACACTCATAATGATAATTACAGGTCTTATCATTCTTTTTTTCGCAACCAACGGACAAGAGATTATAGAAAACTATTTTTCGCTTCCTCAGGAATCCATAACAAACATCTTCTCTTGGATAATAGTTATTTTCATACTACTTCTCTTCTTTGCAGCCTATAAATACAAATCCGAATAAATTTTTAAGAAACAGTTTCGTTCTCAGGATAATTAACCTTGTAAATTTTTATCAGTTTATTGTCAAAGATTTTTTCCACAGGCAAACCGTACCCGTCCATAAACATAAGCGTATTAAATATTGTGTGCTCGGCTTCTTTTGGAACATAGTAAAGCCCAAGGTCTGAAAGAGAAACACATCCCGGAAGAGATGGCTCTTTATCGCTGATGCGTATAATACCGGAAGTTGTGCAGATATCGTTTATATAGCTTTTTGAATAAAACTTTCCGCTCTGCGAAACCAAAAACACGGGAGTTCCTGCAAGTGCGCCGTTGCTGTAAAAAGGAACCCATATAACATAAGGGCCGTTCGCAAACTCATAAATGGTTTTGTTTTCCTGCTGGTGTGTTGTTTTGAAATCGAATCTGTTAAAGGCTGTGATTTTCTCTCCTTCTGAAGCAATCTTTGATATGGCTCCGTATTTACCTGGAAGCGTGTAGTCCATGAGAATGTGAGTAACTTTATGGAATTTCAGCCATGGAATAAAATCAGTCCAGTTCTTCGGGTCAGAAGTATACCATTTCGCAATCTCAAAATCCGTTTTACCATAATCTATTCCACCAACCCTTCCTATGTTACCGCCGTCTGCCACGCTTGTTCTCTCGCCCCTCTCCTGAAACCAGTAACCAAAATCCCACCAAGACAAAACAACAGAATCCTTGCTTGTGTTTTCTGCCAAAAACCTCAATGCCTGATACCACGGTTGTTTCATATTGTAATGATAAACACCAGAATCATCTATGGTGATACAGGGTGGTGAAAAACAGATGGAAGGACCTATTCCAGAGGCGTATGAGTATCCATTAGATATTTTAACAATAACCATAAGAAAAACAAAAACAACCAAAAGTATTGTTATATAATTACCTTTTTTATCTTTTCCCTTAGCCAGTTTTAGTCCTTTTTCTATAATCAATGCTGCAAAGAACCCACCAATTAAAGCAGCAGCGGGTCCAAGAATAAACACCATTCTAACCACGTAAAACACAGAATATACAGCTGCTCCCATAAAAACCAACGGAAATATAAGAAGCCAGTTTCTTGTTTTCAAAAACTCATACACCAAAAAGAAACCGCCAAACAAAACAAACACCCATAATGCAAAATAAGGCGTAATGGGTGACAAAAATGAAAGAAAGCTGTGAGAAAAACCACTGCCAAGAACGCCCAACACCGTGTTCCAGTTTCCAGGAGCATTCTCAGCAACAGTTGTTCCAACTATGCTTTTGCCTAAAGTCAAAATAGCAACGGCGCTATTCACCAGACTATAGATATAATCAGAAAACATATAGCCTGCTACAGTAAACGCAAACCCAACCAGAAACACAGCGGGGAAAAAATACTTTATTTTTTCTTCTTCAAGAAGCTTAAATTTTATAATTAGGTATCTCACTGCCATTACTGCTGTCAGGCTCCAGCAGAAAACAATAGGAAGCGATGTAAGCGGCATGCCTCTGGGATGCAAATTCTGTATTACAGCGCTTATAATCACCATTGGACCGAACGCTTTAAGCATTTTTTCTCCAACAAAACCCTCCATCTCATTGATATATTTGTCCGTTTTTGAAACCAGATAGTCCAGAACCACCAAAACCGTGTTAAATACAAACAAAAGAAAAACAAAAAAACCAAACATCAAATAAATAAAATTCACACCGCCCCATGTAAGCCCGGCCACAGCAAAACAAAAACCAGCGATTGAGCTATATATCCATGGTTTTTTTCCTCCAGAATTGTACGCTTTCAAAAAGAAATAAATTGTCAGCATAATAAAAGGAGCAGAGAGAGGCTCTTTCTCAAAGAACCCTGCAGACGTTCTTGTTATAAACGCAGGCGTGACAGCAAGGAAGAATGAAGTGAAAAGACCTGCAAAATCGCTTTTAAACAATTCTCTTCCAACAAAAAAACCAAACAGGACAGCAAGCGTTCCCATTACTGCAGGCCAGAGAATGGCGAAATGCAGGTAATGCATTTTCAATCCCAAGCCTGTTAGAAGAGCATAGCAAACAGCTGGAAAATAAACAGGCAATGGATATTCTACCAGCCATGGATCAACACCGTAAGGGGAATATCTTAGCATGTCCCTTTGAGGAAGCTGAAAGTTATGAGACAAAACATATTCGCCCATTCTTAAAAAATAAAACGGATCAAGAGCCTGAAGTTCACCGAATCTTGCAGGCAGGCACCTTATCCAGAAACCTGTAATCACTATAAAAATTAAAGGAATTATCCACCAGTTCTTTTTTATAATTTTCATATTTTAAGAACTCTTGTTGTTTCCTTTTCAAGTTCTTTTGCATCATTTATTATTTTCTGCGCAGCGCTTGTCAGCACTTTCTTGGGATTTTTTGCCATTACTATAATATGCGGCTGCGAAAGATAAGGGTGCTCAATTATATATGACGCCTGCTCTGCCCCTGATTCCCATGCACTTTCTCTCAGCAGATTTAAGAATGTGTGCGATTCGCCTTTCACTTCAACCTTCAATTTTTCCTGTTTTTTTTCAATAATCTTTAACTCCATACCACATCTAATAAGTTTTAAAAATATATATTTATTTTCCTCTTCCTTTATACTTTTCAAACACGCATAAAAATATTAATTCTTTCTTTGTAGTATTGAAAACCCTGTGGAACTTTTTTTTCTCAATTAAAACAACATCGCCTTGTTTTACAGGAAACCTTTCCTCGTCTAGTTGCATTTCACCCTCGCCCTGAACAAAAAAATAAACTTCTTCTTCATCTCCAGGATGTTTATGTCCTTTGGTTGATTTCCCGGGATGTAAAACAGTTAAAGAAACATTTAAGTGGTCCAAAAAAACCAAGTCATAAACAGAATATGTTTCATTGTCTCTTGCAGCTTTCACTTTTCTCGGAAACTCGCTAACAGATATTTTCATATTTCCCTCCTTATCTCCTCTTTCACAATGGTTTCATATTCATTCCTTAATTTCCCTAAATCTTCTTCTGTATCAGCCTCAATGGTCAGCCTTATTTTTGGCGACGTGTTGGACGCCCTTATTAACACCCATCCGTTTTCCAGATCTATCCTCACACCATCTATTGCATTTATCCTTTTATGTTCTATTGTAAATTTTTCTTTAAGCCTTTCTATAACAATAAATTTTTTCTCATCATCACAGTCAAAATTTATCCTTATGAAAGGAAGTTTTGGGATTTTTTTAACAATGTCTGAAAGCTTTTGGTTTCTTTTGCTCAAAACACACGCCGCAAAGTATGAAATAGCAAGAGAATCATCAAAAGGAATAAGAGAAGGGACAACAAAATGACCGCTTGATTCTACGCCAAAACATGCTCTGTATCTTTCCACAGCTTCCATAAGAAATGTATGGCCAACGGCAACCCTGTAAACATGTCTTTTGAATTTTTCAGCAACATAGTCCAATGTTCTTGTTGTCTCCACATTCGCTATAATAGGCCCGTGCTCTTTTTTGAGAAGCTCTTCCAAAAGAAAATATGCCACCTGCTCTGGTGTAACAGTTTCACCGTTATCGTCTATAATAACCATCCTGTCTCCGTCGCCGTCATACGCAATTCCCATATCGCATTTTTTTGATAAATTCTTTAACACTGTTAAAGGGTCTTCCTGCGGTTCAGGCGATCTGTTTGGAAAATTACCGTCAACTTTATCAAAAATCATTTGAGTTTCAAAGCCGCCTGACTTGAAAAGCTCTTCTGCTATGACACCTGCTGCTCCGTTTCCGCAATCAATTGCAATTTTTATTCTCCTCTCGGGTTTTGTTTTTGAAAGAAGAAATTCTTTGTATTCCTTTAAAATCTCTTCCCTGTTCAATTCCTTCAAGCTTCCGCCTTCCTTTTCAACAAACACTCCGTCAAAAACCAAATCTCTTATTTTATAGTTATCCCCTTCTAGAAAACCAATACCGTTTCCATAGAAAAACTTAACACCATTGTATTCTTTTGGAAGGTGCGATGCTGTTATATAAGCGTAGGGAAGATTTCTTTTCCATGCATAAAGCATCCCAACCCCCAAAGGAACAAGACCAACAAAAAGAATATTCTTTCCAGCAGCCAGAAAACCTCTTGAAAACGCATCTTTTAAGGGATTACTTGAGTTTCTCCCGTCCATTCCAAGAACAACAGTGTCCTGTTTCAAAAACCTTGCGAACGCGTTTCCTATTTTTTCCATTATTTCTTCAGTCAGTTCTTTACCATAAAGACCCCTTACGTCGTATGCTCTGAAAATGGATTTCACTGACATTCTCACACCAGAATTATATTTTATATTAACCCTTTCTTTTTAAAAAAGAAAGCGTTAACGGAAAGAAAACACAATTCCATATAACCCTTTCTTTTTAAAAAAGAAAGCGTTAACCCAGCTTTTTTCAAGAAAAAGCTGGAGCAAAAAGGAGCTGACCGCTTCCATTTGAAAAGAAAGCGTTAACCAAACCTTTTCAAGAAAGGTTTGACCCAAAGGAGTTGCCACTTCCCCTTTGGCTCGAGCCTTTTCTAAAGGCTCGTTTGGATTGAACCTTTTCTAAAGGTTCATTCAAGAAAAAGCTGGAGCAAAAAGGAAAACCCAGCTGCTCAACCCGAAGGGTTGAGGTTCTAAGGTTCCGCTTCCAACATCTTTTCAAAAAAGAGCTTATAACCCTTATATCCTCTCTTCCTCTTCCTTTACTTTTTCTTCAACCTCTTCCTTTATTCCAAGAGCCTCTACCATTTCTTTGTATCTGTTTCTAATTGTAACCTCTGTGACGCCTATAGCATCAGCAACGTCTCTTTGTGTTTTTCTTTCCCCTTCCAAAACAGCAGCAATATACAGAGCAGCTGCTGCCACGCCTATAGGACCTTTGCCGGATGTAACATCGTATTTTGCTGCTTCGTCCAATATCTCAACAGCCCTTACCTGAACCTTTTCAGAAAGGTTCAGTAATGAGCCAAACCTTGGAACATAATCTTGAGCTTTTGCAGGCAGAATTCTTATTCCAAGTTTTCTTGCTATGTATCTGTATGTTTTTCCTATATCCCTTCTGTTAATTCCAGACGCTTTGGAAATCTCATCCAAAGTTCTTGGCGCTCCTTCCTCTCTGCATACAGTATAAAGCAAAGCTGCAATAATTGATTCTGTAGACCTTCCCCTTACCAATCCTTTATTAACAGCGTGCTGATAAAGTTTAGCCACCCTCTCATGAACAGCTCTTGACAAATGCAGCTGAGACACAGCTCTCTGAAGCTCTGAGAAAGCGAAAGAAAGATTTCTGTCCTTTGATTTTATTAACCTTTTATGCCACTTTGTTAATCTATAATACTGTGCTCTTTTTTTTGATGCAACTTTGAAAAGCTCTCCTCTGCCTTTTCCTATTTCTGTTGTTATACCCTGGTCATGTTTTGTTGGTGTTAAAGCTGCACCTGTTCTAACCCTTCTTGACTTCTGGTCATCATCAAAAGCTCTCCATTCCTGACTAAAATCAATCATTGAGTGTTCTATAACAGCGCCACATTTTGCACAAACAGATTCTCCTCTTTCATAGTCATAAATAATGTTTGTTGACCCGCATTCAGGACATACATGTTTTTTCTTAACCTTTTCCATATCAAATACCTCAATTTTTACTCCTTTTTAGTAAGGATTAAAATTTTTGAATATTATATTTTGAACCTATCCCTTTATAAAGATTTCGCCTCTATAATATATATATTTAACTATTTTTTATCTCTATTAAGTACTAAAATCTTTATTCTTTTTGCAACCTTCTTTCATACCGTAAAGAACTTTTCTCATTTTCTTTTCTTTCTGATACGCACTCCATAAATATGCTTTATCCCTTGTTTTTTTTGTTATAAGAAAAACTATCCTTCCCGCTTTCTGCCTTCCAACCCTCCCCCTCCTCTGGATAGCTCTTATCTCAGACGGAACAGCCTCATAAAAAACAGCCAGATCCATTTCAGGAATATCCAAACCCTCCTCTCCAACAGAAGTGCAAACAAGAACATTGTATTTCCCTTCCTTAAACTCTTCCAGTCTTTTGATTTGTTCTTTTTGTGTAATCCCTTCTTTTTGACCGAGAAACTCTACAGGCTTTGCATTATCAACGCTCTTTAAAGACAAAACAATTTCTTTTACCGTGTCTCTAAAGTTTGCAAATATGATAATCTTTGAATCCGGTTTGTTCTGGAATTGTTGATGAACAATGGAACAAAGCTTGCTTATTTTGGGATGCTTCGATCCCTTTTCATATAATCCTCTTGTTAACCACATTGCGTTTGAAACCTTGGCATCTTTTATAACACTTTTTGCAGCATTGCTTTTATCATCTCTTAACTTTTTCCAGTATTTTTCCAAAACACCTATAGTTTGTGTTTCTAAAAGAGTCAAAGCATGCTCAAGCTTTATTGCCTGCGCAACCATTGAACTGCCCGCAAAGGCTTTTTTATATCCTTCTTTTATGGCTTTCTGAAGATTTATCTGAAGCGAAAGAAGCTCTTTTTTTGAAATTCGTGTTTTCCTGATCAAACCCATTTTTTTTAGTTTTTCTATCCTTTCCTTGTAAGCATCCTCAATGAGTTTTTTTATTTTAAGAAAACTTTCAGGAAGCTCCACCTCTGTAAACTCTATTTTCTTTGTCTTCACCCACGGTTCTACATCCTTGTCCTGCTCTGTTCTTATTTCAACAGCATCTATTCCAAGATTTTTGCATATTTCCTTTATTTTTTCTGCCTCTCCTCCAGGAGATGCTGTTAACCCAAGAATTCTTGGGTTTTCAGCTGTTTTAAGATAGTGCTTCGCTATGTAAGGATATGCATATCCGCCTATTGAATGGTGCGCTTCATCTATAACCAGAAGAGAGAATTGCCTGAGGGAAAGAATTCCAGATTTTATATCATTTTCTATTACCTGTGGCGTTGCAAATATAATTTTTTTCTCCTTGTACATTTCCCCTCTTTTCTTTGAAGGTATAACACCGGTTAAAACGCACATTTTATTTTCATCTATCTCCAGCGCTCTGAGAAAGCTTCTATAATGCTGGTTCACAAGAGGCCTTGTCGGCGCGCTCACAAGAATTTTTGATTCAGGAAACTTTTCAAGCCTGTATGCAGCAAGCATTATTGCTATGTTTGTTTTTCCCAGTCCCGTCGGAAGAACGCAAAGGGTGTTTTTTTGAGAAGCAGCTAAAAAAATATTTCTCTGATAGTCCCTTTCCTCCATTATGTCTTTTTTCAACAGTTTCATTATTTATACCCTTAATTATAAGTTTATATTATGAATAAAAAAGAGATTGTGGGTCTGGTTGAGAAAATAAAGATAATAGGTCAAAAAGAAATTGAAACTTATGCTCTTTTTGACAGCGGCGCAAGAAGCACGTCTGTGGACACAAGACTTGCTGCCAAGGCAAGGCTCGGGCCAATAATAAAAACAACCAGAATAAAGAACCCTTCTCTTAAAAGCGAAACAAGAAGGCCTGTTGTAAAAGCAAAAATCCAGATTCTTAACAGGACATTTGATACAGAAGTTAACATTCAAGACCGCTCGCATATGAGCTTTCCAGTAATAGTGGGAAGAAACATTTTGAGAGGAAACTTCATTATAGATCCTTATAAGAATCACAAACTTTATAAAAAAATGAAAAAATGATTTCAGAATCCAAGCTCAGGTATGAAAGAATAAAAGGGGTTCCGCACATACGTGAACCTGGAAACTCTGTTCGCCGAAAAACAGGTTCCTGGCGCGTTTTCAAACCAGTGTGGGATTTTGAAAAATGCATTTCATGCAAACAATGTTGGTTGTTTTGCCCTGAAGCAGCGATTAACTGGAAAAAAAAGCCAGAAGTGGATTACGATGTTTGCAAGGGTTGCGGTGTTTGCGCTCAGGTCTGTCCTGTTCAGGCCATTAAAATGGTAAGAGACACCCATGAAAAGGATTAGAAAAGCTTAAAACCAGATGCTGGTTTTATCCCTTCCTGAACAATAACAAACTTCACACTCTTTCCTTCTGGAACCCATCTGTGTTTAATTATAGTGGCTTTTCTTTCCGAAGTTCTTCCTGTTCTTTCAAGAAAAACAATAACCTTTGACCAGTATCTTACAGAATCACCACCAACAATTTCGTTTTTTTGCGTTTCCCAGCTCCTAAAAACATGCGAGGTTATAATCACTGGCATCTTTTTTTCTCTCGCTGTATTAGAAAGCACAGACAATTGTTTTGATAATTCTCTGTTTGGTTCTATGGCTTCTTTCATAGGGTCAGCATATTCCAATCTGTACAAGGCAACAGCCGAATCCAAAACAATCATGTCGAACTCCTTCTCTTGAAGGCTTCTTATGATTTTTCCCTGTTCCTCAAAACTTTTCGGTTCCAAAAGGGTTATCTTATCCAAGGTTTCCTTGTAATTTGGAACAAGCTGTTTGACCCTTTCCAGCGAAAAACCTCCTTCAGTGTCTATAAAAACAGGTTTTCCGCCTTTTCTTATGCATTCCAAACACGCCAATAAGCAGAGGTTGGTTTTCCCCGTTCCCGCTGCTCCGTAAAAATTCGTTATTGCCCCTCCCTCGATTCTTCCCAGTTCATCCAACGGCTTTGGCAAACCAATATCCATGGATAAATTTTTTGTTTGTGATTTAAAAGGGTTATTCTGATTTATAAAGAGCAAAAGTAACTATACAACCAAACACTAAATAATAAACAGCAGTGACTGTTAAATTTATTTCTGAAAAGTTTGGATATAATGTTATTAAACTATATCCTAAATTATAAGTTACAACCGAAATAAACGAAAAAGAAATGGAAAGAGACAACAAAAATTTCACAAAGCCTTTTTTAAAGTTAGGTTTTTTCAAAAAAATAAAATACGCAATAGAAGTTAAAAGAAAAAGAATAAATACCCATTTCAATTTTTCAGAAATTTCTCTAAATGCTATCATAATAGATC
>QMZY01000002.1 GCA_003663415.1 Candidatus Aenigmatarchaeota archaeon | reverse complement strand
GTATCTTCTTATTGTTTTGGATGGTGCTGGGGATACAGGAAAGCAAACACCGCTTTTTCTCGCAAGAAAGCCTTGGATGGATAAACTTGCAGAAACAGGTGTGCTGGGAACACTGGATATAGGGTATAAAAAAGATGTTAATTCTGATGTGGGTTATCTGACTCTTTTGGGCTGTTTTGATGAAAACACTTATCCGGGGCGGGGTTATTTGGAAGCTCTGGCTGTTTTTGATGAGATAAGAGAAAATGATATCTGTATAAGAGGGAATTTTGCGACTCTTGACAAAAACGGAAATGTTCTGGACAGAAGAGCCGGAAGAGATGAAACCGGCCTTGAAAGATTTTGTGAGCTTCTTGATGGTTTGGAAATAGATGGCGTTAAATTTTTTATCAGAAAATCTTCAGGTCACAGGGTTGTAATTTTAATGAGAGGGGAAAGGCTTTCTGATATGGTTTCACCAAACGACCCGATGAAAACAGGCGTTCCGCTGTTTCAAATCAAGCCAAAATCCCCGGAAGCGAAATTTACAGCGTCTGTTTTGAATAAGTTTGTTTACAGGGTATCGCAAACGCTTTCAAAGCAACCTGAAAACAAGAAGAGAAAATACCCGGCGAACACAATTCTGATAAGACACATTGGAAAGAAAAAAACAGTCAAGAGTTTTAAGGAAAGGTTTGGTTTAAGTACGTGTTGCATTGCAGGCATAAATATTGCAAAAGGCGTTGCAAAGTTTTTGGGTATTGATATTATTCCTGTTAAGGGGGCAACTGGAATGCCGGATACAAACCTTGAAGGAAAATTCAAAGCTGTTGAAAAAGCGCTGAAAAAATACGATTTTGTGTGGTTGCATATAAACGGAACTGATATATGTTCCCACGACAGACAACCCGAGAAAAAGAAAGAATTTATAGAAAAAATAGACACGTGTCTTGGAAAGCTTTTGGAAAAATTAAACCTTGAAGAAACCGTGATTATTATTACCTGCGATCACAGAACAGCAAGTTCCCCGTCTTTTAAAGGCTACGAGCATTTGAAAGATCCTGTTCCGTTTTTGGTTTCAGGAAACCGCATAGAACCAGATGAAAAAAAACATTTCAATGAAAAAGAATGCGAAAATGGAGTAAAACTTCAGGGCAACGAGCTTCTTGAATGGGTTTTTGAAGTGATAAAGAATGAAAGATCTTAAAATTGCTTTTTATCTTGTGTTTATAGCATCGTTTTTATGGTCTTTAATAGGACTTCTTTTGCCTCTTTATCTTGTGGATATCGGTATAAACGGTTTTCAGTTAGGGTTCTTAATATCTTTGCTTTCTATTCTTGGCTTACTTGTTGCGTTTCCTACTGGAATAATAAATGATAAATGGAGTATAAGGAGAGCTGTTAGTATAGCGTATGTTCTTCTGTCGGTTTTCTTTTTTGGTCTTTCGTTTTTCGATTCATTTTCTGTTTTAATATTGTTTTTCATTTTGGGCGGTGTGGGAAAAGAAATTAACAAAAATTCCATAAGGAGTTTTATTTATAAAATAAAAACCCTCAAAGAAGGAAAAAAATTCGGTGTTTTTTCTTGTGTTGAGCACATAGGTATGGGTTTGGGTTTATTTGTATCAGCTCTGATTATTTCTTTCTTTAATTTTAATTTCATGTTTTTAATAACAGGTGTTATTTTTCTGTTTCTCATTCCATTTGTATACAGGTTCAGGCCGGTTCAGAAATATAAAATAAGGTTGATACAATATCCAAAAGAATTTTTTAAAAAAGCCAAACTTCTTTCATTGGCCCTTTTTCTTTTTACTCTTCATTGGGGTGCAGAATCCACATCCTACAGTTTATTTTTGAAAAATAACTTGGGATTAAATGTTTTTTGGACAGCTGTGTATATTTCTATTCCGTTGATAATTTTCGGACTTTTTGCTTTAAAGTTTGGGACGGTTATTGATAAAAAGATTAATTTCAAATTCTTGTTTCTTTTAGGTCTTGTTGTTTCAGGTGCAGGGCATATACTTATGACTTGTCCCTTGGTTTGGTTATCTTTTATGTTTAGAATTTTACATGAAATTGGCGACGCCATGGTGGAAGTTGCTATGCTTTTTTGGATATCAAAACTTTTCTCTTTCAAAACAATTGGTGGCGAATCAGGTTTAATTTTCACGCTTGCTATAATAGGACGGTTCATTGGAGCGCTGATATTTGCTCCTATAGGTTTTTACTGGGGTTATCATTATCCGTTTATCCTTTCTGGGGTTGTAATATTTGCAAGCGCGGGCTTATTTTGCCTGTTATCTCAAAAGAAAAAAATTTAAATATATCTTGGAGCAAGAATTCTGCGGGCTTTGACCCGCAGATGCATAGTATTTTAAAATTGCTTTTTATCTTGTGTTTATAGCATCAGAGCTGTTAGTATAGCGTATGTTCTTCTGTCGGTTTTCTTTTTTGGTCTTTCGTTTTTCGATTCATTTTCTGTTTTAATATTGTTTTTCATTTTGGGCGGCGTGGGAAAAGAAATTAACAAAAATTCCATAAGGAGTTTTATTTATAAAATAAAAACCCTCAAAAACAACCTGTCAGACATAAGTTTATTAAAGTTGCCATTAAATTACGAAAATCAAAACAAAGCCTTTGTTACAACAAGCTCGCCTTGTTTAACGCCTTTTATTGCTTTTATGCTGTCCGCCAGTTTTTTTACATTTTGCATACTTCCGCTAACGATTATCACTTCAAGGCACCTTTTTTTATCAATATGTATGTGAAGCGTGGATAAAATCTCAGAAAGATGCGCATGCTGAAGGTTTTGCAGTTTTTTTGCAACACCGCTTACAGTGTGGTCATATACGATTGTAAGCGTTCCTATAACATTGCCTCTGCGCTTTTCTATTTCTGACTCTATTAAAGCCTTTCTTATAAGGTCCCTTATGGCTTCTGAGCGGCTTGTATATTTCTGGTTTTTTATCAGCCTGTCAAATTTAGCCAATAAATCCGGTTCAAGTGAAACACCAACCCTTTCCACACCCATATTAACACTTTCCTTTAAAGCAGAACTATAGCAACGGCCCGATTAATTACAAAGGTGCCGTTTGCTGGTTGTTCCTGAGGCTTTGCAGTTTATTCTGTCAGGAACTATAATTAAAAATTCAATTAAACATTTATATATATGTTAATCCAAATTATTAGTAACACGAAAAATAAAATTTTGCTACCGGAGAAAACATGTGGCTGATCACAACTCTTATTGCAGCAATAGGTGCAACTGCTGCATGGATGGTTGCACCGAAAAAATACAGACTGGATTTTCTTAGTATAATGCTCTGGGGAGCATCAATAATGATATTTATTGATCACGTTTTGGGGTACAGTGGCGGCGAGTTTTTGGAAATGAGCACAGAAGGACTTATTACAAACAGTGTTGTTTTAGGCATTGCCATGCTTATACCCATATTTATAATATGGGAAATTGCAGCAATAATATCAATAAAAAAAGGAGGTAAATAATGGCTTGTTTCCTTGTTCCAGCAGCACTAGGAATAATAACAACAGTCGCAAGAAAAATGTTTCCAAAGCGGTTGCATATAGACTGGCTCAATATAATGCTCTGGGGAGCAGTGATAATGCTGGCAGTAGAACATCTTGCTCACGGGGAAATAACAGTATATCCACCATTTCTGACAGCAGGGTTTGCCGAGGTCCTTCCGGAAATGTTTGCAGTGGGTGTTCCAATGACGGTTTTTTCAGTTATTGGTTGGATAGGAATGGTTGCAGTGTCAGAGTTCTTATTGTCCGAGAAAAAAATAAAAACAAGTCTTCAGATTCGGAAAAGTTTAGGTTATGTGTGAATGTTTTATAGCAAACGACATAATTAATTACAAAGCTGCCGTTTGCTGGTTGTTCCTGACGGTTTGAAATTTATTGTGTTAGGAACTATAATTTACATATCCACACATAACGCGTTTATTTTTTTCTAAAGACAAAATTTAATAATAAGATATATTTAATATATCTATGGACAGGATTGTTGTTTTGGATTTTGGCGGTCAATATTCTCATTTGATTGCAAGAAGAATCAGAGATTCTGGCGTTTTTGCAGAGGTCTTGCCTTCAGGTACAAAGAAACAAGAGCTGGCGAAAATCCCCGGTCTTAAAGGTCTGGTTTTGTCTGGCGGAGCCGCGTCTGTGTATGAAAAAAGCTCTCCGAAATGCGATAAAAATATCCTTGATACAGGCGTTCCGATTTTAGGAATCTGTTACGGGCACCAGCTGATAGCTTATCTGGAAAACGGAAAAGTCGTATCCGGGAAGAAAGGCGAGTATGGTGTTGCAGATTTGAAAATTATCAATAAGAGCCCGCTATTGAAAGGATTGAACAAAACAGAAAAGGTCTGGATGAATCACAAAGATATAGTCAAAAAAACCCCTAAAAACTATTCTCTGCTCGCTTCAACAAAAAATTCACCAGTAGCTGTTTTCCAAAACCTGGAGAAAAGGATATTTGGTGTTCAGTTTCATCCGGAAGTCACGCACACAAAAAACGGCATAAAAATTCTTAAGAATTTTGTGTTTGGTGTCTGCAAAGCCAAAAAAGGATGGAGGGCCTCTAAAATTATAGAAAACATTTCCAACGAAATAAAAGAAACAATTGGAAATAAAAAGGCAATAATTGGTTTGTCCGGTGGTGTTGACTCTTCAACAGCAGCTGTTCTTGTCGGCAAGGTTGTAGGCAAGAAATTAACTGCTGTTTATGTGGATACCGGTCTAATGAGATACAAAGAAACAGACTTCATAAGAAATGAATTTTCAAAATACAACTTAAACCTAAAAATAATAAAAGCCAAGGATATGTTTTTCAAAGCCCTGAAAGGAATTGAAGACCCCGAACAGAAACGAAAAATAATAGGGAAACTGTTTATAGAGGTCTTTGAAAAGGTTGCCAAAAAGGAAAAAGCAGAAATTTTGATACAGGGAACAATTTATTCAGACAGAATAGAAAGCGGCGTCACAAAAAACTCTTCAGTTATAAAGTCGCACCATAATGTTGGCGGTTTGCCGGAAAAAATGAATTTACAGATTTACGAGCCCTTGAGAGAACTTTATAAAGACGAGGTTAGAAAGATTGCTAGAAAACTTGGCCTTTCAAGAGAAATAATTGAGAGGCACGTTTTTCCTGGCCCCGGGTTAGCGATAAGAATAATAGGAGAAGTGACGCCTGAAAAAGCAGAAATTGTTAGAAAAGCAAGTTATATAATTGAAGAAGAGCTTAAAAACGCCGGCCTTTACAACAAAGTATGGATGGCTTTTGCTGTTCTCTTACCAATCAAAACAGTGGGAATTCAGGGCGATACAAGAAGCTATAAATATCCTGTTGTTGTGAGAATTATAGAATCGAAAGACGCAATGACAGCAAATTTTGCAAAAATACCCTACAACATCTTGGAAAAAATTTCCACAAGAATAACAAACGAGATAACCGAAGTCAACAGAGTTGTGTATGACATTTCCAACAAACCGCCGGCAACAATGGAATGGGAGTAGTTTTTGGTGTTTTAAATTTATAAAAACAAAAAAACAACATGATACTATGAAAACCAAGGAATTTCCTTTAAAACCGTTTTTAAGCATAGCGAAAAAATCAGGAGTAACCAGAATATCAAAACCCGGTTTAAACACACTGAGGCAGGCTGTTCTGGAAGAAGCAGAAAAAAAAGCAGAGGAAATAGTCAAAATAACCAGATATGCCGGAAGGAAAACCGTCATGAAAAAAGATGTTGATTTTGTTCTCAGGAAAATACCAATCTGATTTGTTTCTTGGGTGTTCATATGCTATATTTAAGAAAAACCTTCTCTTACGAGTATCCACTGGAAAAAGCAGACGTGGTTTTGGCAGGCATACCTTTTGACAGCACAGAAACAGGAAAATCTGTAAAATACGGACCTCTCTTTATAAGGGAGGCAATAAAAAACCTTCCTGGTTATGATCCTGAACTAAAAACAAATATATTTGAGAAATTAAAATTTTGCGACTCGGGCGATATTGAAGTTGTCTCGGGAAGCTGGAAGCTAACAAAAGAAAGAATAAATGACACAGTTAAATGGATTTTCAATACCAACCCAAAGGTTTTGCCTGTTTTTCTTGGCGGAGACCACCTTATAACTCTGGGCATTCTGGAATCTCTAAAGGATTTTTTCAAAAACATAACAATAATTCATTTTGATGCACACAGGGACCTGCTTCCAGAATATATGGGGGAGAGGTTTTCACATATCACATGGGCATATCACACACTGAAACAGGGCTTTCAAATCTTTCAAATAGGATGCAGATCATGGTATGAAACTGAGGAAAGGGTTTATAAAAAATATGCCTTGAAAACCGCGAAAAATATTAAAGGCCCCGTATATATTACCATTGATATGGATGTTTTTGACCCCGCGTATGCGCCTGAAGTAGGGACACCCGAACCAAACGGTATGAAACCTGAAGAATTCTTTAATTTTATCAAAGAAATACCATTAAAAAACATAATAGGAATGGATTTAGTAGAATGTGCATCAGACAAAATTAACACAAAGACAAGTTTGCTTGCTGCTAATATTTTTAAAAAGGTTTTGGGTTTGTGGGTGAAAAAATGAAAGAACACGAAATTGAACTAATAATAGACTGCAAAAACGTTTCGAGAGAAACATACATGAATGATGAAAAGATTTATAATGTTTTGGTCAAGGCAGCAGAATTAATAGGAATGAGAATTTTAGCAACAGCAGGATACAACTCTCTTGACACTTCCCCGCCAAGAGCAATATGCTTTGTTATGGTTGATGAAAGCTTCCTTTACTGTCACAGTTACGCAGACGAGGGATTCATGAGTATAAGGGTTTTCGCATGCGGAACTGCAGACGCATACAAAGGATGGGAGTATATAAAAAAAGAGCCAAACGTAACAGATTTTAAAATTAAGGAGTTCAAACTGATTTATGAGCAGAATTAAATTACCACGAGTAGAGGATATAAGCATCAACGCAAACACCACAATTAAAGAGCTTGTAAAAGAGTATGAAAAATCAGGTGGATTCACTGCAAAAAAAACAGGAACAGCTGTGAAAATACTTGAAGATATGTTCTCAGAAAAAAACTGCATAAAGCTTATTTCGTTTCCAGCGGCCATAATTTCCACAGGAGCGAGAGGCTTGATAAAAGAGGTTGTTAAGAGAAAAATGTTCGATTTAGTTATTACAACATGCGGTTTTTTAGACCATGATTTTGCAAGAGTTTGGAAAGATTATTACCATGGAGATTTCAATGCAGATGATGCAGAATTGCATAAAAAAGGTATAAACAGGTTAGGAAACATTTTTGTTCCTAACGAATCCTATGGTGAAATAATAGAAGAAAAACTTCAGCCAATGCTTAAGGATATATATGATTCAGGAAAAAAGGAACTTTCAACTTATGAGTTTGTATGGGAAATAGGAAAAAGAATAGAAGATGAGAAATCTGTCATTTACTGGGCATATAAAAATAAAATTCCTGTGGTAATTCCTGGAATAACTGACGGTGCATTTGGAACTCAGATTTTAATGTTCATTCAAAGGCACAAAGATTTCAAAATAGATGTGTTTAAGGATGAAGAGTTTTTATCAGAAACCCTCTTTGCTGATGTAACGTCTGGAGCGCTCATAATAGGCGGCGGTATCTCTAAGCACCATACCATATGGTGGAACCAGTTTAAAGGCGGATTGAACTATGCTGTATATATAACAACAGCACCAGAGTGGGACGGGAGCTTGTCTGGAGCAAGAATGAGGGAGGCTGTTTCTTGGGGAAAGGTAAAAGAAAAATCAAAATACATAACAGTTGAAGGCGATGCTACTGTTCTGCTTCCATTAATTTTAGGCCCTTTTTTGTAATAAACCTTTTCCAAAGGTTTAACACATTTAAATGTGTTCTTTAAATATAAGATTATATGGCAACCAAAACAGCAGAGATGAAAGATTGTAAACCAGGAAGCTACATAATAATTGATGGAGAGCCATGCAAGGTTTTAAGCTTGACAAAATCAAAACCAGGCAAACACGGTTCTGCAAAAGCAAGAATAGAGGCAATGGGAATATTTGATAATAAAAAACGTTCTCTTCTGGGTCCTGCTTCTTCTGAGGTAGAGGTTCCTATTATAGAAAAAAGAAAAGGTCAGGTCATCTCGGTTTCAGGTGATATTGTACAATTGATGGATTTGCAAACGTATGAAACATTTGAAACAACAATTCCTGATGAGTTCAAAGGAAAACTAAACTCAGGAATGGAGGTTCTTTACTGGAAATTTGAGCAGAAAATTCTTATAAAACAAACAGAATAAGCTTTTTTCAAGAAACAAGCTCTTTTCAAGAAAGAGCTTATAACCCTTTAGGCCAAGTAAACGGCCTAAATCGTTAACGGAAAGAACGCTGCCGCCAAGCCTTTAGGCCAAGTAAACGGCCTACACACTGCCTGACGGCAGGCGCCACCAGCAAAGCTGGTGGAAGCGTTAACGGAAAGAACGCTTGAGCAAGAAAACAATGTTGGAAGCTGAACTTTTGATTGACGCCCTTTCAGAGCGTCCTTCCAAATGATAGCTCGAGCCTTTTTCTAAAGGCTCGTTTGGATTGAAACCCCAACCGCTCCCCTAAGAATTCCGTATATTATGTTTGTATTAACACGCCACCGAGACCTGCTGCTGCAAACCTGTGAAGAACATCTGCTATTGAATTTAATATCCCCTGAGCCTCACCCTCGTCCAGAACTATTTTTTCTGGTTCAAGAACCTCGATGCTGGACGGTGCATAATTCATTACAATATAGACAAGCTTGTCAAAGTTTTTTGCAACTATTTCAATTTCAGCCACGCAGGAAAAGCCTGTTTCTACATTTGGCAGGGGTTTTTCAACTTTTTCCACAGGATGAAAATTCTTTTTATATACAATAACACCTTCTTCATTCTCAAGCTTCTCTATATGTTTTTCTAATGCAGATTTAGAAGCATTTTCGCTCACAGCCAAAACCTCTATCATCATAGCTGTGCGAATCCACCCCTCTTTTACTCTCTTTTCAGCGGTTTCCTTGGTTTTTGATTCCATCTAAAATAATATTCATTTAATATTTAAATATCCTTTATCCACTCGGTTCCAGCCAAGTTGATTTTCTCGCCACAATTATCGCACTTTGTTTTCACGTACTCCACACTGTACCCTGTTCTTTTTATCACTATACTTCCGCACTTAGGGCAATAAGTAGATTCTTTTGGATGCAAATAAACATTCCCTATATATACATATTTCATTCCCATTTTCTCTGCTATTTCAGCTGCTCTTTCTAAAGTTTCCACAGGCGTTGGTTCTATATGCGCGAGTTTAAACTGCGGGTAAAATCTGGAAAAATGTAAAGGCGTTTTTTTCCCTAAGTTTTTAGAAATCCAGTCCACAAGTTTTTTTATCTCCTCGTCTTTATCATTATATCCCGGTATTATAAGATTTGTTATCTCTATCCAAACACCAGCCTCTTTATATATTTTCAGTGCTTTTTTTACTGGTTCTTCGTTCGGAATTCCGCAGAGTTCCTGGTAAAATTTAATATCACCTTTCATATCCACGTTTATGGCATGAAGGTATTTTGAGATTTTTTTGGCAGGTTCTGGGTTTATATATCCATTTGAAACCCAAACGTTGTAAAGGCCGTGTTTTTTTGCAAGTTTCATTACATCCAAGGCATATTCATAGAAAACAGCGGGTTCCGTGTACGTGTAAGCTATTCCTGGAAGGTTTCTTTCCAGAACCATTTCTATTATCTCTTCTGGTGTTACATACTCGCCAAATACGCTTTCAGGGTGCGAAATTTCCCAGTTCTGACAAAACTTGCAATCCAAATTGCAACCCACTGTTGAGAAAGATAAACAAGAGGTTCCAGGAGCAAAATGAAATAAAGGTTTTTTTTCTATAGGATCAAATGCAATTGAACAGGGTTTGTTATATACAAGCGAAACAAGTCTTCCGTTAATATTTTTCCTGACTCTGCAAAATCCTGTTTTTCCCTCCGAAATTATACACTCTCTCGGGCAAAGGAGACATTTAATTTTATCGTCTTCTAATTTTTCACAGAAAAGGGCGGTTTTCATATAAAAATATAAGAACCAGAATATTTATATGCCCCAGTAGCTCAACCGGCAGAGCGGTCGCCTCGTAAATAAGGGGCCAAAACCCTTTATCAATTCCCATCAAGGGAGAACCAGAACTCGTTTGGTTCCTTGTTTAGAGAGCGACAGGTTGAGGGTTCAAAACAACCTTCTTTCAAAAAGAAGGTTGACCAAGAAGGAGCTTCACTTCGCTGACGCTTCGCTCGCTTCCAACAAGCTCTTTTCAAAAGATTGCTTCCATTTAGTAAAGGTTGCAGGAGGTATCGGAACCCTGTCTTTCGATTGACACCCTTTCAGAGCGTCCTTCCAAATGATGGCTCAAGCCTTTTCTAAAGGTTTACAACTAAGAAAATCTCACTTGATTGTGTTGGTAATTGGTTGTGAGAACCCCTCCTGGGGCTTTTCAGGGCTCAAATCTTATACGAGCCTAATACCTTCTTCTCTTCATAAAGCAATCTCTGCAAAAAACAGGTCTCCCTTCTGTTGGTTTGAAAGGAACTTCGCATTCCTTTCCGCAGTCAGAACAAACTGCTTTGTGCATTTTTCTGTTCTGAAAGCCAAACCTGTTGAAATCCTGTTTGTTGCTGAAATTTCCGTTTCTTTTCATCTAAACCTCTTATTTTTAAAGATTTATTAATTGTATTTGGGTTATATATATATGTTTTGGGGCTGTGGTGTAGCTTGGTTTAGCATCGGAGCCTTGGGAGCTTCAGACCCCGGTTCAAATCCGGGCAGCCCCATTTAATGTAAAGAGGTGTAAAATATGGAAGATTGTGTGTTTTGCAAAATAGTGGCAGGTCAAATCCCTGCAAAAAAAGTTTATGAAGACAGTACTGTTCTGGCTTTTCTGGACATAAATCCAAGAAACCCGGGACACACGCTTGTGGTACCAAAAAAACACTATGAAACCCTTATGCAGATGCCTGAAAAAGAGGCAGGAGAATTGTTTGAAAGGGTAAAAAAGCTTGCACAGGCAGCTTTAAAAGCAGTGAGCGCTGACGGTGTTTCAATTTCTCAAAGTAACGGAAGAGCAGCTGGCCAGATTATCCCTCATGTACATTTCCATGTTATACCAAGATTTTTGAACGAAGGGCCTGTTGGACTTGAAAACATACTTCCGGGAAAGAAAATGCCAGAAGAAGTTTTGAACGATACAGTTAACAAAATAAAACAAAACATAGGAGCACCACAGACTGAACCTGCACCCAGAGAAGAAAAACAGGAAGAAATTAAAGAAATAGAAATAGAAGAAGAAACAGTTAATGATAAGCGTTTGGATGAAGACATGAAAAAACTTGATGAAGCCAATGATATAGATTTTGATTTTTAAGCATAAAGTATAAAAATATAATTCAGGGAAAAATAAATTAAGCGCCGGTAGTCTAGTGGTAGGATCCAGACTTGCGGGTATGGGAAGGGTTGAGGCCGTGCCTGTGAGAGAAAAGCCTTCCAAGCCTGTGACACGGGTTCGAAACAAGCTCTTTTCAAAAAAGAGCTTGACCAGAAAGGAGCTTCACTTCGCTGACGCTTCGTTCGCTTCCAGCAAGCTTTTCCTCAAGGCAAAAGCTTGAGCAAAACAGGAGCTTCACTTCGCTGACGCTTCGTTCGCTTCCAGCAAGCTTTTCCTCAAGGCAAAAGCTTGAGCAATTGTCTGGAAGGACGCTCTTTCAGAGCGTCAATCGAAAGTTCAGCTTCACTCCACTTCGTTCCGCTCGCTTCCAATAAAGTTTTTAAAAGCAACCAAAAAAGAAATGTTTTGTTTAGGATACGAAAATCCCGTCCGGCGCATTTTGGATTTATTCTGCGTACGTAAGGACAAACTCAGAAATCCAGCTTGAGAATCTGAGTTTAAGCTTAATATGCTTTAAATCTCAATTTATAGTTCTGACACAATAAATTGCAAACCGTCAGGAACAATCAGCAAATGACAGCTTGTAATTAATTAGGTCGTTTGCATAATCTTACAGCTGCTAAAATCTACATCAATCCTTTTTCCAATCTCTTGACCATTTGACATAAGAATTTCTTGAACAGAACATACTTTGTAAAAATGGAAAATTCCAAATGTAAAAATTGGGTCAGAAATTGTACAGGAATTTAGGGTCTTTCACTTATATCTTCTTTACAATGACAATTCATCAGGGCACACATAGTTGATTCTGGTAAGAAAATAGCAACCATGAAACCCAAAATTATAATTGTTATAATAGCGATAATAACTATTTATAAAAATCTAATACACAAAATGAGGTTTATGGTTTGCTTCTTTGAGAATTCCGTTTTTTAGTAATCTCCCAACTAATTGCAAATGTTCAATTCCTATTTTACCAACATATAGTGTATCAAAATCACCGTCCTTTGCTGCAACTTCCTTAACCCTTCTATACCCCTGCAAATACACATGATCTTTAATATATCCACCTGCCCTGTGTGCCCTGACCGCTGAGTTCCAAGCTTGGTCATCAGTTAAATCATAGCTTTTTAACCTGTCAAAAGTCTGTCTAAAATTCAAACCCCGGCAAACAGAATCCACGGCAATAACTCTTGCTGCGTAATCTCTCACTAATTCTTTGCTTGTATTGCCTGTTAATTCCTCAAAATATAAGGCCAGTCCCTCTTCTGTTGGCAAATATCCAGGCAATCCTAATGCAAATATCTTAAGAGGTTGTTCATAACCATTGGCAGCCCTCAAAACATGAACCCCAACTTCATGCACTTTTAATCTTTCAGTATCAATTTCAGCAAATTTTCTGTTTCTGCAAACACTAATTTTCTTTTCAGCAGCATAAACTGTTGTTAACCTTTTATCCGAAACTTCAACATTCCAGTCTGTAAGACCATATTCATATAAAGCTTCTTGTAAAGCAGCTATAATATGTTCAGAAGATACATTTTTTGTAGCTTCAACATTAGGCGTTTGTCTTAATAATTCATCAGCATATTCCACAAGCCGCTCGTCTGGAGAACCATAAACTGCAACTGTAGTTTCTCTAACCTTATCTTCGTCCCCTCTGTTTGCAATAATCGTATTTTCAAGTAAAATGTTCTTTTTCTTCCTTTCAAAAATTGCACCCAGTTCGTCATCTGGTGTTTCAATCGGTTCTAATTTTTGTGCAACATCTTCAGGATTATATTCTAAATCCCTGTATGTAAAACGAGGGTTTTGAATCCTGCCAGCTAAAAATTCCTCCTTTTGGTCTTCTGCATTAACAGGTTCGATATAATAAAGAATTTTAACATTTTTAGCACTATCCACAAGTGCTTCATCCAATGAATTCAAAGCTTGAATATTTGTCATTTTAAACCAATATAATTATACAAATAACTCATATTTAAACTTTCTATTTATACTACTAATAAATTACTACAAACAAAAAATAAGCGGCCTAAAATATTCTCTGCTTAGCAGATTATTGATAAGCTGCTCGGGCTCTCAAACTTGAGATTTTTCGGCTTCAACACATGACATTAAAATCCTGTTCTCGCGTTCGTTTGGAAAACCAACATAATATTTCTTCTTAAATACCATCTGCCAATAATAAACTAAATAATGGAGGTGGTGTAAAATGCTGGTATCAACAACACCAACTGTGGAAGGTAAAAAAATTGTTAAATATTTTGGTATTGTAAGTGGAGAGGCGATAATGGGTGCGAATGTGTTTAAGGACTTGTTTGCGGGGATAAGGGATATTATAGGCGGAAGAGCAGCAGCATACGAAAAAGAATTGAGAAAGGCAAAGGAAATAGCGATAAATGAAATGATAGAAGAAGCAAAAAATCTCGGCGCGAATGCCATTTTAAGCGTTGATTTGGATTATGAAACAGTAGGACAGAGCATGTTAATGGTGAGTGCAAGCGGAACAGCAGTTGTTGTAGAATGAGAAAATCAACTTCGGCATTCAAATTGCTTTGCAAACAGGAGGATATACAGTTTGCTATCACTCGCTAAATTTCGCTCTCCAATGATTATTTTTTCTCTTTTAGAAGTTTAATGGTGTCTGAGAGGCTTCTCAGGGTCTGCATCATTGGTGTTAAAGAATCTTTCATTGCCTTTTCCATGGATTCCATTTTTGCTGTCAGCTCCTCTAAGGATTGTTTATAAGAGTCGATTTTGGTTTCTATCTCTTTTATTTCATTTGTTTTTTCTGTATGCACCTGACCAAGCCTTTGCTCAAGCTCTGAAATTTTTTTGTTGAGCTCCTGGTATTTTATGTTAAAATCATTTATTTTTTCCTTAAACTCGTCCCATTTTTCATCTATAACTGCCTCTGCAAGCTCTTCTATTGCTCTTCTCCTTTCCTCTCTTATGTCCCTTTTTTGTGTGCTCGGTAATTTGGGTATGCTCTCTTCTGGAAATTCTCTTGGTTTTGGTTTTGGCAGGAAGGGTTCTGGTCCCAAGTCTTCTGTCTCTGGTGGAAACGGTTCTGGTTGCGCCGGCTGTGGCGCAAATGGTTCCGGTGGTTCTGGCGGAAGCTCTTCAGGAAGGTCGGGCAGCATGGGAAGTTTTTTGTCAAGCTCTTCTGGTTTTTGTGCAGGTGGTTCATATGGTGGCTCGTATGTTCTTTCGTATCTGGTTTGAGGTTCAGGAAATGGTTGCGGCGGTCTCTGCTCTGCTTGAACTGCCCTGCTTGGCGGTCCAAGCGGCTTTCCTGCGGTTGCACCGCGAAGCGCTTCTTTCATAGCAGCGTCAACCTGAACAGGTGTGTATCCTTCTTTTTTTAAGACTTTTATTATTTCAGGCTCGGACAATCCTTTTGAAGAAAGGTCAATAACCCTTTGTGTAGGAACTGCAGAAGCAGTTTTTGGTTCTGATTTTTTAAATGGCCAGAGTTTCATTTACTCACCTGATATAAAAATATTTATTTTTCTGCTATTTATTGTTTTTTTTCATAAGCGAAAGAACTTCCTCTTTTGTAACAAATTTTGAAGTGATTGGATTGTATATTTCTATCATTTCTTCGAGCTCTTTTATTTTTGACGTGGTTGGAAGTTTTTTAACATATTCTATAACTTCTTTTAAGGTGGTTTCTATCTTTGTGATTCTTTCATCAAGCTTTGAAATGGATTTGTTAATCTCTGAAATCTGTTTTTGAAGGTCTTTTTTTAACTGCAAATAATTCTGCTCCAATGAGTTTGTTCTGGTAACAACAGAGTCTGAAGATTGCTCCAAAACCCTTAACCTCTGTATATTGCTGTTTACCCTTTCCACAAGCTCATTTATAACAGCATGCAAAGTCTTTGGACGCTCTTTTTTGAACACAGCCATTTTATCTACTCTATTAATATTTAATTAAAGTTCCAATAATAAATATTATATATTGGGTTTTTGTGATAAAATGAAGGTATGTGATTACGAATATGACGCAGACAAAATGAAGCTTAGAATAAACTGTATGGGCTGTTTATACGGAGCTTCAATAGAAGATTTTGAAGAATGCATGGGAAGGGTTATAGACAGAATTCTGGAACTGAAAAAGGTAAGAACAGTTGTTCTGGCAAAAAACAGGGAATACGAGTATGAGTATGAGCAGGTCAAATTATTAAGGGAGATAGCGAATGTTATAGAGGAGCTTATAAGAGGGAAAATAATTTCAAGAAAAAATCTTGGCGGAGAAGAGTGTGAAAGGTGTTATCCGGGCAGGCTGCAAAAGCTTCAATATATAATTCTTGACCTTATGAGGAGAGATCCTATAGGAGCGTATGTTGAATGTGTAAGGGAGATAAGAAGAACAAATATAAAAATGAAAAAAGCTGTGTCTAAAAAATGTTATAATTGTATCCTTTTGTATAAAGCCAATGCTCTGGATGTTATAAAGAAGAAGCTCGAAGCAACCAAGATTATTCAGTTCGCAATGCCCCATCTTTCAGGCTATCATATTGGTGACAGGTCTTTATATAGAGAAATATTTCTTCCAAGCGTCAGACCAAATTTTATGCTCACAAGATACATGCTAACTCTTCCTGAAAGAGGAAAATCTATAGACAGGTACAAAGTAAGGGATAGTATTGTTGAGATTTTTAAGGTTCCTGACAGTGCGCAGTATTTTTATCATATTATCCCTCCCGAGTTTAAGCTTCCTGAAGAGCAATACGCAGTTCTTGATGCTGCAAGAAGATACATGGCAGAACACAAACCAAAAGAGGCAGAGTTTGTAAGAACAAAGGATATAAGAGAAGTCTTTTTCTCTATAGGAAAGGATATGATAAGGGAAATGGCTGACAAGCAGGGCGTGTCCTTAACATTAAAAGAGATTGAAACTCTTGCAACCATACTGACAAGATATACGGCCGGGTTAGGCGTTCTTGAGCTTTTATTGGCTGATGAAAAGATTCAGGATATTTATATAAACTCGCCTGTAGAAACGCAGCCAATCCTTGTTTACCATCAGGACTGGGAAGAATGCAAAACCAATCTTATACCAAGCATGGAAGATGCTGAAGCATGGGCAACCCGGTTGAGAATACAATCAGGAAGGCCCTTGGATGAAGCAAACCCTGTTCTGGATACAGAATTAATGGTTCCCGGAGGCAGGGCAAGGTTTTGCATCATTACAAGAACACTCTCTCCCTATGGGATTGGTTTTGCCATAAGAAGGCACAGGGATAAACCATGGACTTTGCCGCTTTTCATAAAAAGCAGGATGCTTAATCCGCTTGGTGCTGGTTTGCTTTCTTTCCTTATAGACGGCATGGTTTCGTTGCTGATAGCAGGCGGGAGAGGAGCAGGGAAAACGTCTATGATGGGTTCATTAATGTTGGAGATGCTTCCGAAAACCAGAATTGTTGTCATTGAAGACACATTAGAACTTCCCGTAGACCAGTTAAGAGAACTTCATTATAACATTGAGAGACTGAAATCAAGGTCTGTCATTACTCGGATTGAAACAGAAATGCCTGCTGATGAAGCATTAAGAACAGCACTAAGGCTTGGAGATTCTGCCCTTATAGTAGGAGAGGTAAGGTCTCTGGAAGCCAAGGCTTTGTATGAAGCAATGAGAATAGGGGCTTTGTCCAATGTGGTGGCAGGAACGATTCACGGAGAGTCTGCTTACGGGGTTTATGACAGGGTTGTCAATGATCTGGGAGTGCCAACAACCTCATTCAAAGCAACAGACATAATACCAATATGCAAATCCTTAAGGTCTGCTGACGGTCTGCATAGATTTAGAAGGGTTACAGAAATAACAGAAATCAGAAAGGAATGGGAAAAGAATCCTTTGAAAGAAGAAGCGTTTGTAAACCTTATGGAGTATTCAGGGAAAGAAGACACGCTCAAACCAACTGATACATTTGTAAACGGCGAGTCTGAAATTCTTAACAGGATTTCTTCTTATGTGAAAGAATGGTCTGGCAACTGGGAAGCTGTATGGGAAAACATAAATCTCAGGGCAAAAATCAAACAGACCATAGTAGAGTTGTCGGAAAAGCTGAACAAACCGGAAATTCTGGAAGCAGAATGGGTTGTTAAATCAAACCAGAAATTTCATTTGATACAGGAAGAATTGAGAAAAGAAACCGGCGCAGCTGAGCCAGATGAGGTTTATCAAAAATGGCTGGACTGGTTTAAATCACTTTTAAGGATGTAAGTATATATAATACATATGCATTGGGCTACCGCAATAAATTATTTTGCATGGTATGTTTTTGTGTTTATTTCAGTGGTATGGATTATTCTTATGATTGAGAATAAGAAAGGTTTTTTGGAAGAAAGGAAACCAAAAAGACTTCCAAGTGCGTCTGTCCTTATACCAGCGTATAATGAGGAGAAAACCATAGGAAAAACCATTCGTTCTGTTTTGGGCTTGAACTATCCAAAAAACAAACTGGAGATTATTGTGATTAATGATGGCTCCAAAGACAAAACAGGTAAGATTGCAGAAGGATTTGCTGGAGTAAAGGTTTTGCATAACAAGAAAAATCGAGGAAAAGCCTGTTCTCTTAACAGAGGACTAAAAATAGCAAAAGGTGAATTGATAGTGTGTATAGATGCAGATTCATTGGTAGAACCAGATATATTGAAAAAAATGGTTGGGTACTTCAAGGATCCAAAGATCGGGGCTGTCACTCCTGCGTTAAAGGTATGGAATCCAAAAAACTTTTTAGAAAAGATTCAATATGCAGAGTATATTTTGAATATATTTTTAAGAAAGGCTTTGGCGTTTTTGGATTCAATTCATGTGACTCCGGGAGTGTTTTCTGTGTACAGAAAGGATGTCTTGGAAAAGGCAGGGGGATTCGACGAGAGCAATCTCACAGAAGATATGGAAATTGCTCTAAGAATTCATGAGATGGGATACAAAATTGAAAATAATTTAGATGCCGTTTCCTATACTATATGTCCGGACAGATGGAAAAATCTCTTCAAACAAAGGATAAGGTGGTACAGGGGAGCTTTGCAAAATACCATAAAATACAGGCATATGCTCTTTAATCCAAAGTACGGAAATCTGGGATTGTTTTTATTGCCTATGAATTTTATAACGGTTCTGGCTATAATTACGGTGTTTTTTGTATTTGTGTGGACGTATGTAACCATGTTTACTGATATGATATGGAAGCTTTATTTAGTTAACTGGGACATTTCGACTGTTTTTCAGGGAATAAATCTTATGGGCATGGTTGATAGTTTTGTATCTGCATCTTTGATATTTTCTTTAGTGGGAATTATTCTGGGCGCATACATGCTTTATAAAAGTTTTCAATTAAATAAGGAGAGAGTAAGAAGTTATAAAAAGACATATTTGATATACTTGATTGTAATTCCTTTAATTTACACAGCGTTCTGGGGCTTGGCTTTGTTAGCAGAGGTCTTAAGGTTAAAAAGGAAATGGTAAGTATGAGAGAAAAAAGACTGGATTTGGGGGTTTTAGTTTCAGCATTGCTCATATCTGGTTTATTGTTTGGAGCAGGGTTTCTTCTAGGATACACCTTAAATAAGGAAAGAATGATTTCCTTAGAAAAGGACATAAGGGGTATTACAAAGGATGTTGAGAATTTTCAGTTGCAATTTCTTTTCTTTGATGTTTTGGGAGAAAATTCAACCTGCCCTTTGCTATTGAACACCCTTTCGAGGATTAATAAGGAATCTTATAAGATTGGTTCCAAACTTACAAGATATGGTTCTGAAACTGAAATAAAAGATTACAATGATTATATTGCTTTGAAAAGAGAATATTCAAGACTGCTTATTAGCTACTGGCTGCTTGCAAACAAACTGAAAGATGTGTGTAATCTGAACGCTTCGACTGTAATATATTTTTTCTCTGATAAATGTTCAAGGTGCAGTGACCAAGGATTTGTATTAACATATCTTAAAAACAAATTAAAGGAGAGGATTCTCATATTTGCTTTAGACGGGGAGTTTGATGAACCATCAATCCAAGTTTTAAAGAATTATTATAATATTAAAGAATATCCTGCATTGGTAATTGATGGAGAAGTCTATCTTGGATTCCTTCCTCAAGAAAAAATTGAAAAGATTGTATGCGAACATACTGGGTGTTAAGGTGGAAAAATGAAAACCTTTTTCATTACCACTCCCATCTACTATGTGAATGACACTCCTCATATCGGGCATGCCTACACAACCATAGCAGCAGATGTTATAGCAAGGTGGGAAAGGCTTAAGGGCAAAAACGTTTTTTTCCTGACAGGAACAGATGAAAATTCAAGCAAAACGATAAAAGGAGCGGAAAAATACGGATTTAAAGACGTGAAAAAATACACAGACAAAATGGCAGAGAAATGGAAAAAAGTATGGAACGAGCTTAACATATCTTTCACTGATTTTATCAGAACAACACAAGAAAGGCATAAAAAAACGGTTGAAGTCTTCTTTAGAAAAGTCTGGGAAAACGGAGATATTTATAAAGGCAAATATGCAGGCCTTTATTGCGAAGGTTGTGAAGCGTTTTTGACAGAAAACGAACTTGTTAATGGTTTGTGTCCCCACCACAAAACCAGACCAAAGGTTCTTACAGAAGAGAATTATTTTTTCAGGCTGTCTAAATATCAGGAGAAGCTTCTGGTGTTTATGGAAAGAAATCCTGAGTTTGTTAAACCTGAAACAAGAAGGAATGAAGTTATAAATCTGATAAAGCAGGGACTAAAAGACATAAGCATATCAAGACCTGGACTGGAATGGGGTATAAGGGTTCCTGTTGATAAGGAACATGTGTTTTGGGTATGGTTTGACGCATTGATTAATTATATTTCAGCCGATCCGGAGAACTGGCCGGCTGACTTGCATTTAATGGCAAAGGATATTTTGAGATTTCATGCTATTGTATGGCCCGCAATGCTTATGAGTGCCGGATATGAACTTCCAAAAAGGCTTTTTGCTCATGGGTTTTTTACTGTAAACGGGGAAAAAATAAGCAAAAGCTTGGGGAATGCCATAGACCCTGTTGAGATTGCAAAAAAATACTCTGTAGATGCGCTGAGATATTTTCTTATGAGAGAGATTCCGTTCGGAGAGGACGGTGATTTTTCAGAAGAGGCGTTGAAAAAAAGGGTAAACGGCGAACTTGTGTCTGATTTGGGAAATCTGGTAAGCAGGGTTTTAACCTTAAGTGAGAGATATAAAGGACAAGTTAAGGGAAGGGATGAAATTTCAGAAAAACTGAATTTTGAGAAAATAAATTCTTACATGGAAAGACTTGAATTGCACCATGCTTTAATGGAAATCTTCAGTTTTATCAGGGCAATGAATAAATATATAAATGAAAAAGAGCCGTGGAAAATGAAAGGAGAAGAGCTTGGCAATGTTTTGTATAACCTTCTTGAAGGCTTAAGGGTGGTTTCTGTCCTTTTATATCCATTTATGCCTGAAACAGCAGAAAAAATAACAGAACAACTGGGGATTGAAAAGAGATTTGATTTTTCTGAACTTTCTTTTAAAGAATTTAAAGGCAAACCAAAGAAAGGGGAGCATTTGTTTGAAAAGGTTTAAATCTGTTTTTTAATTTTAACAACATGGACCCTTTAAAAACTTATAAAAGGATTCTGGAAGGCAAGGAAAAACCAAAGTTTATAAAAGCAAAGGAAGACGGAACACTGGAGAAAAAAATTAAAGAAGCTGAAGGGATTCTGGAAAACTGCAAACTTTGCGAAAGACAGTGCGGCGTGAATAGATTCAAAGAAAAGGGTTTTTGCGGTGTTGGAAATGAATGGAGAATTTTTGGAGCACATACACATTGGGGTGAAGAGAAAGAGCTTATACCTTCAGCCACAATTTTTGAATCTGGGTGCACAATGAAATGCGTGTATTGCCAGAATGCGCCTGAAAGTATGGATTATAATTTAGGCGAGGAATGGTCTGTCAAAAGTGTTGCTGAATGGATTGAAAGAAAATGGAAAGAAGGCTGCAAGAATATAAATTTCGTAGGAGGTGACCCAACGCCTTATATTCCTCATATTCTGAAAGCCTTAAGCCTTGTAAATGTAAACATGCCTGTTGTTTTTAATTCAAATGCCTATTTGTCAGAAACAGGAATGAAACTTCTGGATGGTGTGGTTGATGTTTATTTGTTTGATTTTAGATATTTTTCAGAAAAGTGTGCAAGGAAACTAAGCTCTGCGCCTGATTACCCTGAGGTTGCGAAAAGAAACCATTTGTTAGCTAAACAGCAAGGAGAATTAATGATAAGGGTTTTGGTCATGCCCGGACATATAGAATGTGATGCAAAGCCTGTTTTAAGATGGATTGCTGAAAACCTTGGGAACGTGTATGTAAATGTTCTTGGTCAGTATCACCCGTGCTGGAAAGCTTGGGATTTTCCCGAGCTGAAAAGGAATTTAAGTAGTGAAGAATATTGGGAAGTTATAAGTTACGGAAAGGGGCTTGGTTTAAAGGTGTGAGCATGGATATTCAGGAAGAGATTAAAAGGATTGAGGAGGAAATAAGAAACACAAAATACAACAAGGCCACTGAATCTCATATAGGGAAGCTGAAAGCAAAATTGGCAAGGCTTCGGGAAGAAGTGAGTAAAAAAACAGGCAAAAGCGGCAAGGCTTATGGAATAAAAAAAACCGGTGATGCAAGAATTGTTTTGGTTGGTTTTCCCTCTGTCGGAAAATCAACCCTGTTAAATAAATTAACAAACGCTGAATCAAAGGTGGGAGATTATGAATTCACAACGCTTGACGTGATTCCCGGAATGATGGAATATAATGGAGCAAAAATTCAGATTCTGGACGTTCCTGGTTTGATTGAAAAAGGAAGCAAAGGAAGGGGCAGAGGAAAGGAAGTTTTGTCTGTTATAAGAACAGCTGACCTTGTTCTGATACTGGTAGATGCAAGGAAACCTGAACAAGAGGAAACCATAAGGAAGGAGCTTTACGATGCCGGGTTCAGGCTTGACAGGAAAAAACCTGATATAATAATTAAGAAAAGAAGTCATGGCGGTCTGGATATAAAAATGGTTTTTCCTTCATTATCGCCAGAAACAGTAAAATCTGTTCTTCAGGAATTCAAGGTTTTGAACGCAGAGGTTTTAATCAGGGACAAGACAGGAACAGATGATTTGGTTGATGTTTTGATAGGAAACAGGGTTTATACACCAAGTCTTGTCATTGCAAACAAAACAGACTTGATATCGGAGAAAGAAAAAAAGTTACTGGAAAAAAAGGATATTCTTTGCATATCAGCGGTCCTTGAAATAGGTCTGAATAAACTGAGGGAGAAGATATGGGAAAAGCTTGGACTGATAAGGGTCTATTCCAAAAAAATTGGAAAGGAACCAGAGAAACAACCAATGATTGTGAAAAAAGGCTCAACTGTGTGGGACGTGTGTGAAAGGATTCATAAAGAGTTTGCAAGACACTTTGATTATGCAAAAATATGGGGCAAAAGCGCAAAATTTCCAGGTCAACGCGTTGGCAAGGAATATGTTCTTTCAGACGGGGATATAGTAGAAATACACTTAAAGAAATAAAGAGCAGATTATCTAAAAATATTTAAAATCAGAGATTAATATTCTAAAATAAAATAAGGGGGTTTTATATGGCTATTGACCATAAATATCCGGAAGTTAATAAAGAAAAATGTATAGGTTGCGGTGCGTGCGTGTCTGTGTGCCCTGCAAACGTGTTTGAAATGAAAGATGGTAAATCTGTTGTGATGAGGCCAGAAGACTGCATGGAATGCGGAGCTTGCGTGGCAAACTGTCCTCAGGAAGCAATAAAACTTGTCGGTGAATAATGAAAAAGATAACAGGAAAAACAAATCTTGGGGAACTGGTTTCAAAACACCCTGAAACAGTAAATGTGTTTTTTGAGCACGGTATGCATTGCATAGGGTGCGCCTTGGCTGCATTTGAAACTGTTGAAGAAGGGGCAAGAGCGCACGGAATAGATGTTGAAAAGTTGGTTGAAGATTTGAACAAAATTGTTAATAAAAAATCTAAACAATTTTAATGTGATCAGTGAATAAATAAAATATGATAAATTTATTTTTATTTTTAAGTCTAATGTTTTTGCTAACCTTTTTATTAGGAAAGGCTGTAGAGAAGATAAGAGTGCCATGGATTTTTGCTGCCCTTATTTTGGGTTCTTTGCTTGGTGTATATAATCCGTTCCCCTTTGACCCGGTTTCTCCTGAGTTCAATTTTTTAGCCAAGCTTGGTATGTATTTCTTGCTTTTTGTTGTTGGTTTTGAACTGGATTTGAAAGAGTTAAAAGGCAAAAGCAAATTTATTGTGAAGGGAACGTTTTTCATAATATTTTTAGAGGCCTTCTTCGGAACACTGCTTGTTTATTTTGTTTTTGGACTTGATTTAATTGTTTCGTTTCTTGTGGCTCTGTCTTTTGCAACCGTTGGAGAGGCTGTATTGATTCCTATTCTTGATGAATTTAGAATAATAAATACAAAACTCGGGCAATCAATAATTGGAATAGGTGCTTTGGACGATATAATAGAAGTGTTTACTCTTGTGTTAGCCGCTGTTTTGGTCGGCTCCTCAACTTACACCCGCTTTAATATAGGTATTGTTTTGCTCTCGCTGTTCTTCTTGTTTATATTAACTGTTGGTTTGACCAGACTGAAAGAAGAAGGGAAACAGTTTAATGTGTTGAATATAGAAACTCTCTTTCTTTTTGTGATTTTTATTTTGTTTTTATTTATTGGGATAGGCGAATATGCTGACAGCGCGGCACTTGCTGCATTGCTTGCCGGGGTTTCTTTGAAAACCTTTGTTCCTTCCAAAAGACTGAAACTTATAGAGAGCGAAGTCAAGACTATGTGTTATGGGTTTTTTGCTCCTGTGTTTTTCTTATGGGTTGGGTTTAGTATGGATATGAAATATGTTATCAGTTATCCTTTGCTTGTATTGCTTGTGGTTTTAATTTCAAATGGTTCAAAACTTTTAGGAAGCTATATTATTGGAAGAAAAGAACTGGGTAATAAACAATCTCTTTTGTTGGGGTTCGGGCTTTCTGTCAGGTTCAGCACAAGCATTGTTATTATAAAGATTTTGTTTGAGAGTGGTTTTGTACATGCAGGTTTGTATTCAGTTATAATAGCATCAACTGTTGTTTTTACATTTCTCGTTCCTGTTTTGTTTTCACATCTTCTTGTAAAATGGAAAATAGGAAAGAAATAAATAAATCCAAAAAATTAATTATACAGATTAAACACAGGGGGGATTTGATACGAAAGAAAAATTAAACAGGATTATAAAACAGGCTGTAAGGACAGCAGAAGAGATAAAATCTTTTAATGGTTGCATAAGAATAATTTCTCATTACGATGCAGACGGTATATGTTCTGCTGCAATAATGATAAAAGCATTGACAAGAGAAAGGAAAACATTTCATTTATCAATTATTAAACAACTAACAGAAGACTATATAAAAGAGCTTGCACAAGAAGGGAGGACTTTCTTTGTTTTCACAGATTTGGGTTCCGGTCATCTTAATGTCATTCAAAAATATCTTGTGAATGATAAAACAAAGGTTGTTATTTCTGACCATCACCAGATTCAAGGCATCATAGAAGAAGACAACAAAGAAAGGCTTTTCCATATCAACCCTCTTTTATTTGGTATAGAAGATAACATTTCTGGCTCCGGTATTACATATATATTGGCAAGAGCTATGTCACCGGAAAACAGGGATTTAAGCGAATTTGGAATAATAGGTGCTATTGGTGATTCCCAAACAGGTTCTATAGAAGAGAACTGGGGTGTTTCTGGTTTGAACAAGGAAATATTAAAGGATGCCCAGCAGACAGGAAAAATAAAGGTTACAAGAGGTTTAAGACTATGGGGAAGATATACAAGACCATTACACAAGGCGCTGGAATATTCAGTTGATCCTTATATTCCTGGGATATCTGGGTCTGAATCCGGAAGCATACAATTTCTAAAGGAGATTGGTATAGAGGTCAAAAAAAACGGAGAATGGAGGTGTTTGGGTGATTTAAGCGAAGAGGAACAAAAAAAATTGGCGACAGGTATAATAAAAGAAAGAGTGTTAAACAATGAAGAAAATCCTGAATGGATATTTGGTGATATTTATGAGCTTGCTGAAAAGAAAAAAAAGTTCAGCGATGCCGGTGAGTTTGCAACGCTTTTGAATGCGTGTGGAAAGCTAAAAAAAGCTTATCTTGGTGTTGCGCTGTGTTTAAATAATAAGAATGCGTTTGAAGAAGCAAAAACTATCCTTTCACAATATAAAAAAGAAATAAGCAATGCCTTGGGTTGCGTTTATAATAATAAAATGATTGACGAAAAAGAACAGGGGATATATATTGTTGCGGGCAGCAAGATTTCAGACGATATAATATCCAATGTTGTGTCAATTATCCACAAGTCTGGCAATTTGCCTGAAGATAAACCTGTCTTTGGTTTTGCTGACACAAGCGACGGGAAGGTAAAAGTGAGCGGGAGAGCACATAGTTTTCTTACAAACCAAGAATTCAATATTAAAGAAATTATAGAAGAGATTGTGAAGGGTTTTGAAAGCGAGTTTGGCGGGCATCGAGGGGCGGCTGGGGCAGTTATACCAAAAGAATACCAATCAATGTTTATAAATGAATGTGAAAAATCCATTAAAAGGTGGAAAGAGCAAAATAATATAAATAACAAAATACAACAAGAACAATTAAAGGTGGAGCATGGGAGCTCAGACGTTAAGGGAACTGGAACTGAAGGAGAAAGAAAGAGAGGAAACGAGAAAGAGGAAGGAAGAGAAAAAGAAGAGGGAAGAGAAAAAGGTAACAGTTACGAAAAAATGGAAAGGAAAGGACTGGTTCAATATTTTGGCACCGAAAATGTTTAATCAAGCGTTTCTTTCAGAGACACCTGCCACTGACTCTGCTTCCCTGATAGGAAGGAATATAGAGATTAATGTTGGCGCATTTCTTAAGAATCCGAAAAAACACCACATGAAAATAAAATTTAAAATTATTGAGGTTTCTGGGAAAAACGCATTAACCAGATTCAATGGTTTCGTGTGTGCGAGGGAGTATGTTTTTAAGATTGTGAGGAAAAGGTCGCAAAAGGTTGAAATAATTAATGATTTTGAAACCAAAGACGGATGGAAACTGCAAATAACAGGTCTTATTATATTAAACAGGAACACAGAAACAACTGTTCAGAGAAAAATAAGATTAAAAGCAGAAGCCATGATAAAAGAATTTGCCAGAAACCACACAATAAATGATTTTGTGAAAAAAATTATAGATGAGGTTTTGCAGAAAAGTATTAAAAAGAAATGCAGTAAAATATACCCTGTTAGGTTTAGTGAAATAACTAAAATAGAAGTGAAGAAAGCGGGTTAGTTATTGTTTGTGTTTTGTCACCTCCTTTTTGAGGGATTGGAGTTTTTTGCGGATTGAGATGGCTTTTTCTGGTTTCAGTTCAACCTCAGCGACTTTCAGGTCTGATTCAAGGAGCTTTAACTGGTTTTCCTGG
>QMZY01000001.1 GCA_003663415.1 Candidatus Aenigmatarchaeota archaeon | reverse complement strand
CTATAAAATTGTAATTTCCAGGTGAATCCGGAATGCTGACATTAAAGGAAAATGTATGGTTGTTCCCCTGAGATTCGATAAAACCATTGTCAGTTGTGTTTTCCCATGTTAGATTAATAGGATTAATAGATGTGTTTGAAAAATTTGTATCGCTTGCAGATGTCCAGTTGGAATTTGGGACAAACAAAAAACCATTCGGTAATGTTATGTTTACCTTGGTTATGTTTTCTGTTCCATCGGTGTCATAAACTGTAAGAAGAACCTTATAGTTGTTGTTTGGAATGAAAATAACATTTGGTGATAAAAGATATGCTTGAGAATCCCCTCCCTGAACCATCACAAAACCTGAAAGTATTAGAACTAAACCCAGACTTAAAATCAAAAAATGCTTTTTATTAAAAACCTTCATATATCCATCAATAATTTTTTGGTTTAAATATTTTACGCCTTTAAAGAGTGTATCTAATTAGACACGCTCAGAATAAAGCCTATAAGCCTAATTTATATAATATGCAAAACAAAATAAATAATATGAAAAAACAGTATCTGTTCATTTTGATGGGTTTGTTTTTCGTGTTTTTGCCTTCGCAAGCGTATGGTTTGAGTAATTTGGAATTGGGTTTTATACCTGACCGGATTTCTGTGAATTCAAGTTTTTTAATGGTTGTGAACGCTGATTATTCACCATCTGAGTCTATCAGGGTTTCCTGGAATGTTCCTGGTGTTATGCCGCCGCAGTATGGACTTGTCCCTAAGGTTAAAGATAAATGGATCTGTTATTTTTCTAATACAGACCCTTCAAGCACATGCGGACCTTCTCCTTTTCCGTTACCAACGTTTGGGTATCCGTATGAAATGAAAACAGAAGCTGTCAATCAGAACGGACATATGGAAAACAAAACATTGAATGTAAATGTTGGCGGCATAGTTTTAACACCGCAAGTTACTGTAACAGGAAATAAGGTGTATATTGTTGTATGGGCAAGCGGACCTGTAAACGGAGTCGAGTACGAGGTGTATAAAAAAGACCTGAATTTATTAAAAAACGGTGAAATGGAATACAAAACAGAAATATTAGGATACACAGCAAATCTTTCTCTTTCTGAAGACATCTATTATATTGCGTTTAAGGCTAACTCCACTGATGATTTTGGCGGCGGGGTTGTGAAAGTGAACGTGGGTGTTAATGAAGAGGGAAGCAGTGAGCTGACAGCTGATAGGATTGAGTTCTCAGCAGTAATTGACAAAGGGCAGCACTACGAGATAACAAGATTTAAGATAAAAAACACAGGGGACCAGAACTTTACAAATCTTGTGGTAGAGGTTCCGGATGAACTGAAAAAGTATTTGAGTGTTGATTTAGAGAAAACATCTTTAGACCCAATGGAAACAACATATATGACAGTTAGTTTGAATGGAATAGAAAGCAGCATGGAAATTAAAACTGACTTGAAACTGAAAACAGGCTCTGATTTTATTATGAATATACCAGCTGACATAAAGATTACTGTTATGGGATATCAGGACCCAACTTCTTGTGAAGGAAAAAGCGACGGTGAATATTGTTTGGGTGGGATATGCTGTTCAGGTGTTTGCAGGATAAAAGCAGAATGCTGCAATGATTTGGATTGCGGTAATGCCAAGTGCTCAAATTACAGATGTGTTTCGCAAACAGATGTAAATTGTTTGGAAGGGATGTGCTATCCCGGAGAAAATGAGTCAGCGTGCCCTGAAAACACTATATACACTTATTATAAATGCACAATAAACGGGGAAAATGGTGTTTGTTGCAAAACCTCTGCTGATAATGAATGTGCAGATAAGAGCGATGGAACTTCCTGCAGCAAAGGTATTTGCTGTTCAGGTGTGTGCGTTGAAGGGGATTGCTGCAGCGATTATGATTGCAGTGCTGGAGAGGTTTGTTCTGACCATATATGCCAGTCCTCATCTGGTTGTAGTTCAGGCGAAGTGTGCGCTGTGAGTTGCGAAGAGGGATGGGTTTCAACTGGAAAAACCTGCACAACAAGTTCTGGTAATGTCGGTGTTTGCTGTATGTGGTCAGGAACGACAGGGAGTACAGAAGGTGGAGATTACACATTAATAATAATAGTTGTTTTGGTGGTTATTGGTCTTGTTGGATGGTTTGCATACACAAAATTCTTCAAAGGTAAAAAACCAACAGAAGAAGAACTTGAAGAAGAGTTTAGTGACGAGGATTTTTACTGATATTCCCATTCATCTTCTTCCTTTCTTGTGAATTTATATACGATAAATAAAACAAACAAAATACCAGCAAGCGCTGAAACAAGCAGTATTATCCATAAATAGTCTGCTGTTTCCTTTTTCTGTGTATTTGTTTTTTGTGGTAATTGGTTTGGTTTGGTTTGGTTTTTGGGTTTTTGGGTTTTTGACTTCTGGATTAAGTCATTAAGGTCAGAATATTCTTTTAAGGAATTCATATACCCTGTTTTATTATAGTCAGAATACCATTTGTTAAATTTTTCTTTCATTTCCTGTTTTCCTTTTCCGTTTTCAATACCTTCCATGCCTCTTAACAAATCAGTCACCATTTCGTCTGTTGTGATGCACGCTGTTACGTATTTGTCTATTCCCTTTGAAACGGCTCCTGCCTTTATTTCATAAAAAGTTTCTGGTTTTTTTGGAATCAGCGTAAAGTTTATGGTTTTTTCGCTTGCTTGAGGAATCTCTATTATTTTGTTTAAAAATGTGGTTTCTATTCCTGATGGAAGGTTTAAATAAACAGAAAAAAACGCATCTGGCCCATAGTTGTGAATGGTGAGCATGTATTCTATTTTTTCGCCCGCTTTTGTGTCCAAGTTTGTTGGAAAAATGTCAACGGTAAAGCTTGCGTTTGGTTTATTACCTATTTTAAGATATGTGGTTGCCTGTTTTATACATGAGACCTCGTTACAATTTCTTATTTTTCCTGTTACTTCTATTGGATATGTTCCGCTTTTTTCTGGTGGTTTCACTGTAAAATTTATGGTTTTTCTCCGGTTTTTGAAAACAGGGAAAGAGGTAGAAACAGGTTTTATATTCAAACCGGTGTCTTTTACAAACAATTCAATTGTTGTGTTTAGACTTGACAAAACAAAAAGTGTTAAATTCCTTTCTTCACCGGGTTTTGAAAATATGTATTTTTTGTAAAAACCAATGTCAAAAGAATCAGTGCGTTCCTCAATACTGGTGTCAACATCGTTATATTTTGAAACGCACACTTTGCCTTCCCATTGTCTTGCTCTCTGAGATGTTTCTATGGTAATTGTATAGGATGAGCAGTAACCTTCTTGTTTTCTGAACCCGGGAAAGTTTATTGGAATCTTCACGGTGTTGTTTATGTTTGTTGTTACTGTCTGCTCTGTTAAATCAACTCCTGTCCAGTTTGTAAAAAGGGTTATGAAATAGTCTGTAGTCTGCGGTACGAGATCAAAATCATCAGGAAGGATTATGTCCAGAGAGCGGGTTTTGTTAGGAGAAACAGTGAACTTGATGTTGTCTGCAATTCTTACAGCGCTGACTGTGGAAAGGAACATATAAATGAAAGCAAACGATAAGCACAAGATTTTTTTCATATTATTAATATGTTTTGGTTTATTAAAATATGATGATTTTGCAATGGTTTCATTTTTTGAAACCAATTTTTATATATAGTTTCAGTAAATTATTGGATATGAAAAAACTGTTGTGTTTGCTGTTTGCGAGTTTGTTTTTGGTTTTGCCAGCAGTGCAAGCAAAGGGAACAATATGTGCGGTTTATTTCACGGGTATAGGATGCCCTCACTGTGCAAAAACAGACCCTGTTCTTCTGGGAGAATTACCAAATGAATATCCAGATTTTGTTTTGATAGAGTATGAAATATATCAGGAAAGGGAAAGAAATGCGAACCTTATGCTGTCTTATGACTCCAAATACAAATCAGGCCTTGGCATACCCCTGATAATATTTAATGAGAGTTTTAGGATTATCGGCGATACTCCTATCTTAAAGAATATAAGAAATTCTCTTTCTTCTGTTCAGTCAAATGACTGCCCGCTCTTGGACGGAAAGAAACCATTCGGAGAAACTGATATTAATTCCCTTCCCGGGTCGCCGAAAATATGGAGCAAAGAAAGGATTCTGATTAAATATGGAGATGGAAACGTTTCAAACAGTATTTTAAGAGACCTGTTAACCAAAAACATAACAAGTGTTCTTAAGGATACAGAATACGAGATTACCGATCCTGTTCCTGCTCCGATATCTGGCGGCGAAATAAGATTTCAGCATGCCGTAAAGATCGGTAACTGGATATTTGAGTGGAATGGTGAAGGTGTTCAGAAAAATAAAAACAACTTGACTGGAAACAAAACGCAAAAAGAAAATGGAAAAATCCCAACAAAACATACCCTAACCCTTGGAAAAATAATATCTCTGGCTTTGGTTGATTCTGTTAATCCGTGCGCCTTGGCTGTTTTAACTCTGATTTTAATAGCAATTCTTACATATAATCCGAAAAAGAAAAGGAATGTTTTATTCGCCGGTCTCGCGTTTACATTTTCTGTTTTGTGTTTGTATTTAGTGTACGGTTTGGTTATAATAAAGTTTTTTCAGGTAATCCAGACACTCACTTCTGTAAGGCTTTTTCTTTACAAAGCTCTCGCGGTTTTTGCTGTTGTTTTGGGTGTATTGAATATAAAGGATTTTCTGCGGTATAAACCGGGTGGTTTTCTTACTGAAATGCCTGTAGCATTAAGGCCAAAAGTAAAACAACTTATTAATAAAATAACAAGCCCTGCCGGTGCTTTTGTTATAGGGGTTTTTGTTACCCTTTTTCTGCTTCCCTGCACTATAGGGCCTTATGTTATTGCAGGCGGTATTCTTTCTGCACTGGATATCCTTGAAACGCTTCCTTGGTTGCTAATTTATAATTTTATATTTGTTCTGCCTATGATAATAATAACCTTGGTTGTTTATTTTGGAATAACTAAGGTAGAAGATGTTTCGGGCTGGAAAGAGAAGAATATAAGGTATTTGCACTTTATAGCGGGCATAATAATGTTTTTGCTCGGGGTTGCGATGTTTTTTGGATTAATATAAATAAAAATTACAATTTAGTTTTATGAAATGCGTTATTGAAACCAGAAAGCTGAATAAATATTATGGTAAGGGGACAGACCATGAAGTTCATGCTCTAAAAAACATAGATCTGAAGATAAAAGAAGGTTCTTTTGTTTCCATAATGGGTCCTTCTGGCAGCGGAAAAACAACGCTTTTGGATGTTATAGGATGTTTGTTAAGGCCGAGTTCAGGGGATCTTTGGATAGACGGAGAGAATACAAACAACAAAACCGATAAAGAGCTTGCAAAAATAAGAGGCAAGAAAATCGGATTTGTGTTTCAGCAGTATAATCTGATTCCGGGATTCAGCGCTTTAGAAAATGTGGAAATAGCGCTGAGAATTAATGGGAAAAACAAAAAGCAAGCAAGAGAAAAAGCAAGGGCTGTTCTTAATTTGTTGGGTTTGGAGAAAAGAATATATCACAGGCCAGCGCAGCTTTCCGGGGGTGAACAACAAAGGGTTGCAATAGCAAGAGCTCTTGCAAATGACCCGAAAATAATTCTTGCTGACGAGCCCACCGGAAACCTGGATACAAAAACAGGAGAAATGATAACAAGGCTTTTGAGAAAAATAAACAAGGAAAAAAACTATACTATTGTTATTGTTACGCATGACCCGAGAATAGGGAAGCACGCTGATAATATTATAAATATCATTGATGGAAAAATAAGTAAGGAGGGTTTTTATGAAACTTAAATGGTTTGTTGGAGCTTTGGTTTTTTTTATGTTTGCAAATGTGTGTACAGCCCAGTTAACATTAATTCCTGCTGATACAAGCTATGACTTTTCGCACATAAACCTTATTCTCACCAATCAGAATCCATATCCCGCTGAGCCAGGAAAAAACGTTAACATAGAAGTTGAGATCCAGAACAACGGGTATAAAAACGTTAATGATTTGGTTGTAGAGATATATCCAAAAGAACCGTTCACGCTTCTGCCCGGGGAAAACAAAACAAAAACAATAAAAAGGGTTTCCGGAAAGGATTCTGTAAAAACCTCCTATAACCTCAGGGTGTCTGATTCTGCTGTTTCAGGTGAGTATGAAATTGAGTTCAGGTTCTATTCAGATTCCGAATATATTTCAAGGAAAATTAACATAAACGTTCAGGGGGAACCAAAACTTATTTTAAAAAACCTCACGGTTTTTCCTGAAAAAATAGAGCCCGGCACAGAGGTAAGGATTTTGGCTTTAATAAAAAACATAGGAACAGGGACAGCAAAAATGACCGAGCTGAAATTTTCATCTGACTCTGGAGTGTTTATTCCTCTTCTTTCCGGCGGTTATGCATACATTGGCGATATAACACCGGGGGAGGAAAAGACAGGGATTCTGGAAATAACTGTAGACAGTGACGCTGAGTATAAGAATTATAAAGCAGAAATCACTGCAACCTACAAGGATGAAAACAGTGAAACAAAAGAACAGGTTTTCACAGCAGGCATTCCTGTAAAAGGTGTTGTGAAGCTTAACATTGTAAGTCAGGAAATAAACAAAGAAAGGGGAGTCATTAGGATAGAAGTTGCGAACAAGGGCACAGCGGATGCAAAATCCTTGGAAGCAAAGCTTATTTTGAACAGAATGCTTGTGGGAGTGGATTACACAAGCCAGCTAAAATCAACAAAAAAAACCGTGTTTGATTTTCCGTTTGCAACAGGAACAGGCTATCTTGTGATAAACTATACAGAGCCTGATTTAAAGGAAAGCGGGATAGTAAAGGAAATAAGCGTAAGTTCGGTTTCAAGCGATTACTCCTATATGAATGTTGTTTGGGTTGTTATAGTCTTGGTTGTTATATTTGTTGCATGGAAGTTTAGTAAAAGGGTGAAAAGATGAGGGTTACGAAATATCTTATTCTTCTGAACATTATAGTATTTATCATAGAAGAGTTAACGTGGGCTTTTGGCTCTGATGGTTTTACCCTTCTCTTTGCTTTAACGCCTTCGCTTGCTTTGAAAGGATATGTTTGGCAGTTTTTTACATATATGTTTTTGCACGCTGATATATGGCATATCACAGTGAATATGTTTGTTCTGTTTATGTTCGGTCCTGTAATGGAGGATTATCTTGGTGAAAAAAGGTTTTTGACTCTTTATTTTGTATCCGGAATTGGCTCTGCTGTAATGTATATGCTTCTGTCGTTTGAACCGAATGTTCTTATGCTTGGTGCTTCAGGCGCTGTCTTTGGCGTTCTTGCGGGGTTTGCAATAGCGTTTCCAAAGGAAAGACTGATTCTGTTCCCGATACCTTTTCCCATAAGGGCGATATATCTTATTGTCCTTCTTGCAGTTGCAGAGTTTACTATGGGTATATTTGGCTCTCAAAGAGGTATAGCAAATTTCGGGCACTTCGGCGGCATACTAACCGGTATAGCTCTTCTTTTTTACTGGAAAAACAGTTCAAGAAAAAGGATTGTGAGAGATTATCAGTTTTTCTGGGAGTAGGAAAATATATAAAAACATAGGATAAATATAAGCCTAAGGGATTGGAATGAAAGAGAGAAGATGCGTAACGTGCGGGAAGAAAATAGAAAGTGAAGCTGAATGGGTAGAGTTTAATTGCCCAAAGTGCGGAAAAGAGAGGATTATAAGATGCAGTAAATGTAAAAAACTTATGAATCCTTATGAATGCCCTAAGTGCGGGTTTGTTGGTCCGTGATAAAATGGGAGATGTTATATGTGTTTTTAAGGTAACGCCTGAAGAGCCCGAGAGGTTTGAAGAAATAGGAAATGAGCTGAAAAAACTTCAGCCAGAGCGTTTAGAAGAAGAGCCTATAGCGTTTGGGCTAAAAGCATGGAAATTTACAAAGATTGTTCCTGATGAAGAAGGAAGGGTAACAGAACTCGAAGAAAAATTGGCTTCTGTTAAAGGTGTCCAGTCTGTTGAAACCGTACAGGTGTCGAGATCATTATAAAAGTTAAAAATCATGTTTTCTTATTTAATATATGCCCCTGTAACTCAGCGGATAGAGTGCCAGCCTTCTATCCATAGGATAGAAGAGTCGAGGATTTCCAATGAGAGAGGAAAGCTGGAGGTCGAGGGTTCGAAACAAGCAAACCTTTTTCAATAAAAGGTTTGATCCAAAAGGAGCTTCATTCCGCTTCGCTTCATATCGCTTCCACAAAAAAACATGAATTCAATATGCTTATAATGTTGGAAGCTGAACTTTCGATTGACGCTCTTTCAGAGCGTCTTTCCAAATGATGGCAAACCTTTTTGAAAAGGTTTGTTGCCTTGAGGAAAAGCTTGCGGCTTACGAGAATCCCTCCAGGGGCATCAATGGATATAGAAAAAGTAAAGAGGGAAATAGAAAAGGAAGTTCTTCTTAATCCCAGAATACCAAAGATTATCAGGCTCTTACATACATTAGAAGCTATTCCTGATGAAGAAAAATTCTATTTTACAGGAAAGAAAGAAGAGATATTGAGAAAGTTGGTGGAAAGGAAATACAAAAACGATTCTGAACTGAAAAGGGATTTAAAAGAAGTGAAGTTTGATCTTAGTTGGATGCCATTGAAAGGAGCAGATCTTTCAGGGTTAGATTTTGGTAAAGTAAAGTTCATAGGTTCAGATCTCTCGAATGCAAATCTCTCCTATACAAACCTCTCCGGGAGTGTGTTGAGTTTAGTAAAGGGCATAAATACATGTTTTTCTTATTCACATGCAAATCTTTCGAATTTTATAATGTCGGAATGTAGTGGGACTGATTTTTCATTTGCAGAGTTATCCATGAGCAACTTTCAGGGTTGCAGATTAGTCTCTGTGTGTTTTAGGGATGCAAATCTTTCTCATGCAGATTTGTCTTTTTCTAATCTTACCGATGCAGACTTTTCAAATGCAAACACAGAAGGTATAATACTAACAGGTGCGAAACTAAATGGAACAGAATTTGTTAATAAACCTTTGGAAAAAGCAGTAGAAGAGCCAAAATATGAAAAAGCGAACTCACAAGAGAAAGAAGAACTTTCCTCTAACGTCTATGGAATTTCTCATTATAAATCCAAACCAGTTTATAAGAGAAAGCATTATTGAAAGGTGTTGTTGATGGGATAATGGTGATAAAACACATTACTTTGCTATCTTCTCAAGAACCCTGTTTATTATGTCTGTTATTATTTGTGAGGTTTCGTTTGGGTACCAGAAGCTCATGAAATAAACAGGTTCGAATTGGACAATTACTCTGTTTTTTCCGAGAATTTCTTTAAGCTCTCTTTTTGGTCCGTAAGACCTTTCTCCCCTAAATATATGCTCGTATGTTATTTTGGGCGCGGGCATTTTTTCTAATGTTAGTTTTACTGCCCTGATGAATTTTTTTTGTGTGAATTTTTTTTGCAAGTCGTTGTAAACAGAGGGACCGCAGTATTTTTTCACGAGGTTTAAACCCATTTTCATTTTATCCAAAAAATCTATGTCTATTTTTTCCAGTCCAAATTTATTATAGATTCTGAACGTGTTGATTATGGCCCTTTCTTCTTCAAGAAGGACAAAGGTTTTATATTCGTTTTCTATTTTTTTGAAAAAATCTGAATAATCTGAATTAACACTGTTTATTATTTTAATGAATTCTTCCTTGCTTATTATTTTATCGTCAAAGCTTGAAATGTCCATAATGCTCGGCACAAACCTTAGTCTTGTAAGCGCTGTATGGATTAAAAGAACAAAAAAATTCTTTTTTACCTCTTTCCAGAACCTGTTGTATATTTTAAGCCTTGTGTCGTAATCTTCATTATCCTTTGCTGTCCATGCGTATTTTTTTCTGTATTCATGCAGAAATTTGCGGTTTGACTTGCTTATAAAATATTTAAAACCTGCCAGTGCTTCTGGTTTTGGTGGTATCCCCCTGTTAAAATCTATTCCAAACGCTCTTTTTCTTGGAAGCGTTGAGATTATAAGAGTGCCGCCCGTTTTCATCCAACAGAGGCTTGCAACTGTTTCAGAATTGTTGTCCCTTGAAACAGGGTTTTCAAGGGCTGGACCAGAATGGACACACACATAGGCAGGTTCTTTTTTTCCATTTCTATAAATTATGAAACCTTCCCTAAAATCTGTCTGCATATATATTTATTGTATCTGTCTGGATTTATTGTTTCGTTTTTTCAACCGGGTTTTTTATCAAAAAAGAACTTGGAATGGAAACTGTTTTTGCACCTGATTTTATAACAACGGCCAGCGGCTCTATCCTTTCAACCTTTCCGGAATAATTTCCAGTTTTTATGTGTTCGCCTATTTTTATGTTCTTTTTGAGGTATATTCCTGCCGTAAAGTTTGGAAACATGTCCTTTACTCCCATAAGCAACATAATTACTGCAGTTGTTAATATTATAGCCAACATAACAGTAAGAGAAAATGTATCTATTCCTATTAATGCAAGCGATATTATTATTGAAACAAAGGCAACAGAATATTTTATTAAACCGCCCGTGAATGAGCTCAGGAAATCGTCCTGAAATATCCTTCTTCCCGCCTCTTCAAAAACCTTTCCGAAAAAGTCAGCAATTAGAAAACCAATAACAATAATTAGTATTGCTGCGATAAACCTTGGCACGAATATGGCTATCTGGCTGAATATGTTAAATATGCCGGGAAACCCCGCTATTTCTATGATTGTTCCCAAAACAAGTATGTAAATAAACCATTTCACAAGGTCTCCAATAAGCGTTATTAATGTTCCCCTGTAACCAACAGCCTTAAGAATGTCGTCTGTCCATGTTCTTATGGTTATTTTTCTTAAACCAGCCATGGTGAGAAGCTTCACTGTGACTGTCTTTGAGAGTCTTGCAACAAAAAACCCAACAATCAGAATGAGAATAATCTGAAGGATTAGCTGAAGGTTCGGAAGTATATATTGTGGAATAAAAATATTTAGCGATGAAATGAAATAAGACCACACTGCCTGAAAAATTGAAAAGATATCAGACATTCTATCTCTATATATTTGATTTAAATATATTTATTAATTCAAAGCAATTGTTTTGATTTTAAAACATCTTTTACAACGGATTTTGCATCCTCAAAGAATTTAATAAGCATTGGCTTTTCTTTATGCAAAAGGTAATTGTTATGAACGGCTTCCATTATTTTTTCAGGAAGATTCACTCCAGAGATCTGGCTTGCTTTTACAAGACTTGGATTAAGTTCTATATTAACGATTCTTGGTTCTGGGTTCCGGGAAATGTCTACTCTGACTATTTGAGCTTCAATTGCGTTTGCTGCTTCAATTGCAAGTTGCTCTGTTTCTTTGTTTATTTTCTCCTTCTTCATCTCTCCTTCCCCAAAAACAACATCAAATTCTTTTGATTTCTTTTTCAATGCTGCCAAAATATCAGGCTCTGCAACAAAAACAGAAACCATGTCATTAACGTGTTCTTCTACAAGAACCGGCTGGTTTATGCTTGTAAGGGCATCAATTATCCCCTTTGCCTCGCTTTCCTTCTTAACGTATATTCCTGTTTTTTTCTCCGGAGAACGAATAATGAAAGGGTAATTCGCGTGTTCTATTATTCTGTACGCTGCTTTTGAAGACCTTGCCAAATGAAGATTCAGGGTTGGAACGCCTCTTTTTCTGAGAACAGTTAAAAGAAAAAATCTTTCTTCTGCTATCAAATAGCTTATGGGCTTAACGGGCATGTAGGTTTCTTTTGGAAACAAAGAAAGGAGCTGATAAGCATAGGAATAGTATTTTTTTGGTATTCTTGAAAAAACAGCATCAAACTTTAGTATATCAGAGTTTCTGTATGAAATTGAGAATTCCTCATTGAGCCCTATTCCTATGCCGTCTATTGGGACAAAAAACACAGAGCCAAACCTCTTTTTCGCTTCTTCCAGCAACCTGAGATTGCTTTCTGTTTTGCCCCAGCCTATTATGCATAAAGACATACTAATCATGTTAAATTTATATTGGGTATTTAAAAGATTGTTTTATAAATGCTGGATCAGCAAAAGGATAAAACCAGAAGCAAGCGGTATAAGTATGTTATCGTTTATTATTTCTTTATGTTTTGCGTTTTTGAAAAATTCTGGAACAAGCTCTGCAAATGTGGCAAAAAAAGAGCATAAAAGGCCTGAAACAGGGTTTATAATGTACGAAGATATTATAAGGCTTGAAAGAAAGAAAACGAAACTTCCTTCTATTGTTTTGCTGCCAAAAAGTTTATGGCTTCCGAATCTCAAACCAATCAGAGTTGAAAGCGAGTCAGAAAGTATTAGAATAAGCGAAGAGACCATTGCTATTTTAATTGGGAATACAAGAAAAGAAAAACCTATGCCAAAATAAAACCAAAAAGCCCCTAAAAACGGTTTATTGGTGTCTTTTCTTACCAATTTAAACGCCACGTGCCTTATTAATTTTTCAAGCCTGTTGGTTTTTTTCGGTTTTTTTATGTGTTCCTGGTATAAAAGCATAAAGGCAGAAAGGGAGAAAAGCAGAAACAATCCCATTGCCCTGGATGCAAACAGTATAAAAACAAAAACAAACCCGCTCAAATGAACCGCTTGTCTTAACATTTCCCTCCTCATGTTCCACCTATGTTGGGAAAAATCCTGTTTTTGAAAGGAAAAGAAATATGCCAATGGCAGCAAAAACCATTATAATGGAGTGCTTTGTCCCCGCTATTGCAGAATTTTCGCCAAGCTGTCCTGCTATAAGGCCTGTGAAAAGTCCCTGAATTACTACAACTGAAAAAAACAATGCAACATAATAACATCCTATGCCTTCAGGAATTGCAAGCAATGAGCAGATGCCTGAGAAGAAATCGCACGGAAACATATTACTGCCTTGACAGGGGTTTGAGAAAGAAAATCCCAAACCGCCGCCCGTGGCTTCGATTGATGATTGGGACTGTATCATTGGAACCATAACGTATATTATCATTACAGAAATGCCAAGAAATACAAAGAACAGGCCGTACATAATAAAAACATGTTGTTTTACAAGGGACTGCCTTTCTGTTTCAGCCTCTTTTAACATCAGCATGTCTTTTGCAACAGCATCCAGTGTTGATGCGATATTGCCGCCAGACTCATAAGATTGTTTTATTATTTTAAGGGCTTCTGTAATAATTTTTGAATCCTTTACTTTTTCTCCAAAAATATCCAAAACCCTTAGAAACGGCGTTCCCCAGGAAAGCCTGTTTTTCATTTTTTCCACTTCAATACTAAGCTTCCCGTAATTTGCTTTTGAAGCTATTGAAACAGCTTCTGAAAACGACATTCCGGATCTGGCAGAATCAGCAAGGTCTCTTACAAAGTTTGGAAACTGCTCTTCTATCCCCTTGAGCCACATAAATTTTGAATACTTATAAAGAAAATACGGAATAATAGAAATGAGGACAGAAATTATAACAAGGTTCCCCAAAACAGCGACATCGCCTAAAATAAGGCCTAAAATAATCAGAAAAATGCTTACTCCAGCCGGGAGCAGCGTTGTTTTTTTTCTTTTTTCTGTTTTGTTTTCCATATTTATTCAGTTGGTGAAATTGCTTTTAATAGGAATATAAACCCTGTTGAAACAAGCGGTATGAAAAAGAACACAAGAAATGTTTGTATCAAAAGCGTGGCACTTCCGCCTGTCATGGGCGCTATGATAGAAATGAGAACAATGAAAAACAAGCTGCCAACAATTATAAGTGTGATATAGATTTCAGTATAAAGGGAGATTTGTTTTGCATATTCTTCCAAAGCCAGTCTGTAATGGTTCATAAATGTTCTTGTTTTGCTTGAAAGATATTCCTGCATATCACCGCCTGTTGTAATTGTTGAAACCATGCCCCATAAGAGATCAGAAAAAAGCGGTGACGGAGACCTTAAAGCTGCTCTTTGAAGAGCGTCAGATAAATTCATGCCGAGTGTCGTAACATCGCTGTAAATCCTTCCCGCCTCCTTTCCTATCACGCCGCCTCTAACAGAGAGCATTTTAAATATTTCAACAGGCATAACACCAGAAGAAGCTGAAGTTGCCATATAAAATACAGCAAATGGAAGAGAGCGCTCTATCATTATTTTTAGCGTTTTTGCTTTTAACACTGGGTAGGTATATCCGATAAAGAAAACAATACCAGAAAAAATAAAAGACAAGATTATTGCAAGCGTGTAAGAATAAACAACGTCAGTTAGTGACATGGTTCTGGAATACAAACCCACGTAAAAGGAAACAAACACAGAAGTTAGAATAAGGCTTACAAGAAACGTAAGAAAGGAGTAAAAGACTATTGTTGATAAATAATCTTGAAGCCTGTGTTTCATGCCCGCTTTTCTCATATTAATTTTAAGGTTTTCAAAATAACCAAGATAGGGATTTAACATTGGCCCGAAAAGTTTTACTGCAAATCCTTTGAAAGGGAGGTCTTTCAACATAATCATTCCATAATCGATTCAAGAACAGTGTCTGGATTTGAATAATATGATGTGATTATTTTTGCAACTTCTTTATAATCAAATATTTCCTGCTCTAACATCCACTCAAGAATTTGCTTTCTCCTGAGCAGTTCCTCCTGTATTGTCGCTTCTGTTACGCCTAATTTTTTTGCTATGTTTTTCAACACCAAAGATTTTCCTTTAATTTCAAAACTGTCTGAAACAGGAACCCATTCAAATACGCTGTTTGTAACCGGGTTTCCATCTTTCACGCCTGCTATTTCTAAAATATTATCAGCCCTTCTGACATAATTTTCTCTTATTCTTGCAAGCGTGAGAAAAACTATAATGTTTATGTTTTCTAACAGGGTGGGGGGTAAAGAGATGGGTGGTGTTGTGAGCCTGTCTATTAACTGGGATATTGACGCTGCATGAATTGTAGCGATGGACGGGTGTCCTGTTGCCATTTGCTGGAATAAAACAAAAGCTTCCTTGCCCCTGACCTCACCCATTATTATATAATCTGGTCTTTGCCTTAATGATGATTTCAAAAGATCAAACAGACTAACCTCGCCTTTTCTGCCTTCTATTGATAACGGGCTTCTCGCAACCTCAGGAACCCAGTGAGGATGAGGAAGTCTTAGTTCCGGCGTGTCTTCTATGCTTACTATTTTTAAACTTGGTTTAATGAAAAGCGATAGAGCATTTAAAAGAGAGGTTTTACCTGTTGCTGTTCCGCCTGAGATGAGCACTGACTGCCCGTTCTCCACGGCCAACCATAAATATGCGAGTTGCGTTGAATTTAATGTTCCGAACCTTAACATATGTGTTGGTGTTAAAGGCTGTTCAGTAAATTTCCTTATGGTGAAATTGGAGCCTTTCCTTGCAATGTCTGTTCCGAGCGTTGCCTGAACCCTTGAACCGTCAGGAAGCGAGGCATCAAGCAGTGGTTCTGCAATGGATATTGTTTTCCTGCATTTTTGTGCAAGCCTTATTACAAAACTATCAAGCTCATCTTTGGTAGAAAAAACTATATTTGTTTTAATAGAACCTATCCTTGGGTCTCTGTGATAAATATAAACAGGTATTCCAACACCGTCACAAGAAATATCCTCTATGTTCGGGTCTTCCATAAGCGGCTGAATTTTGCCCAGACCTAAAATGTCTTTCTCAATATAATAAGTTAGAACAGATTTTTTTTCATCGTCAAATTGGACTTCTTGAATGGTGTAAAGAATGTTTTGTATTTCTTGCCTGAGTATCTCTTTTGCCTTTATCTCTCCTATTTTCACAAAATCCACATCAAGCCTTTCCTCAAGCTCTCTTTTTATGTTTTCAATTAATTCTGTGTCTGAAGGTGTTATGCTGGGCTCTATAACCTTATAAACAAGCTCTTTCTGATTTCTATCCCAGTATATATACGCATAAGCAAATATTTTCTCTCCTTTTTTCGGAAACCTTGGTATGAGATTATAAGTGATACGGATATTCTGCAATTCAAATTTTTCTTCAGAAACAACAGGCGTGAAACCAAGTGGTTTGATTTTTGTCGGTATCTCAACACCTTCAATTTTTTTTGCTTTTTCTGTTTTTTCGCTCTCTTTTTCTCCTTCTGAAATTATTTTTTCATATTTTGTATAAATTTTTGGTTGATAAAAAAACTGTCCGGGTATTCCGATGCCCTTTTCCATTTCCTGTTTTTTTTTACTGGCGATATAGCCCCTTCTTAATTTTTTTACTATGGAAGCAACCATTAATACGTTTTTTTTCGGCAGTTTTTTTGTTGCCTTTTTGATAACCTTTATCCTCATATTTGCTCCTTTATCTTTAATAAATTATTGTTTGTTTTTCTTATATATACAATTATGAAACAAAGATGTTGTTTCCTTTCTTAGAAATTATAATGCTTTCTCTTCCCGGTTCAATAAAACCGGAAAAATTAAAACTGGCATTAAGGTAAAAAAGTTCTGAGAAAACAAACCTGTTACTCGGTTCTGCTGTTATGTTTAGTCCGGTGTTTGTAAGGTTAAGAGCATAAAATTCATTGCCGGCTCTTTTTGGTATCTGTAGTATCATTGTTGTATTTTCGGGAATCAAAGAAATTTTCAGAAGGTTTGAGGAAATGTAATCTTTTATGCCGTTTAACTGGTCATTAAATACAACAGAAGAAAAATAAGATTGATAACTGTTAAAAACAGCAAAGGATGTTATAAATATTGCAATACTGATAGTGAAAAGAAGAACATATTCAAAAATCATTGTTTGGGATTTTTTTGGCATATTAAAATTAATACAAATTTATTCTTATATGGGTTAATACAAGGTCTCCTCCGTTTGCTGCTCCTCCCGGAACAACTTCATTTTTATCAAAAGAAATCATTACTTTTTCTTTCCCCATCGAATTATAACCGTCAAGAACAATCTTGTATCCTTTTGAAGGCGTTGTTTGTGTATCTAATTCCCTGTAATGCAGTTCCAAAGACAGCAAATATTTTTCTCCTCGCCCTGTTGAGTTGAGGAAGATAATCCTTGGCTCTGATTCCCCATAAATACCGATTTCTCCAAGGCTTGATGTTTTTATGGGAACCGCTTCGCCAAGCAGCATTGGTTGGTCAACAAGAAACTGAAGGATAAGGGTGTTGTTTTTTGGGTCGTTTGCTTGATAATTTATCAGCTTCAAAGAACCTGTTGGTATATCTATTGAAGCTTCTCCTGAACCTGTGTTTGAAATTTCTGTGATTTTTTTATCCAGTTCCAGAATGAAGTTCTCTGCTTTAAGATACTCTGAAATAGTTGCTCTTTTCTCTATCAAAGGTTTGCCCCAGAGATAAGCGCTGCCAACAAGACTTACTGCTATGCCCGCTATCAAAACTACAGATATTATCTGTGTTTGGAGTTTTAACTTCATAATTTTTCTTCATTAAGGACAGGTCACGTAGTTTTCAACTATTGTTGCTGTTGTTCCTAATCTGACTTTTTTAACACCTGAACCACACGAACCTCCGCAATGCGTGTCAAGTATAAACTTTGACTCTTTTGGTTTAATACTAATTGTGCCGTTAAGGTCGCCGCTTACATCTGCTCCGTCAACCTCTGCAATGATAAAGTCACTGGCTCTTAGGTTTTTAGAAACTCCTGTGTTCTGAATCAGAACTCTTATATGCGTACCACTTGCATCTTCATCGCAGAGTATCCCGTTCGTTGGTATTATAAAGCTTCCTTCTGTTCTTCCTGTCAAGATTCCTGAAAGATATGTCCATGCTAGTCCTGCCAGAGATACTGTTATCAACAGCAAGATTATTATTGCAATTATCGGGGTTATTCCCTTTCTCATTTTTACCTCCTATATATATTTGCAAACTGTAAATATAGTCTTTTCAATCTTTTATCAAGAATGCCCAAAGTTGTTAAAGCTGCCTGATTTACTTCTATGCTTTTTTTGTTTTGTTGAATAAGCTCGTCCATTTTGTTAACAAGCGGTTGCATAACGTCTTTGGATATGTCTGTAACTGTTTCTTCTGTTGCTGATGTTTTCAACAACTCCATAAATTCATTCATGTTTCCTATCAATTCATCAATTTTTCCGGGAATCTTTGAAATCTCATTCCTAAGTTCTGCGTCTGACTTAACTATGTCATCTATTATTCTCTGGTTTGATTTTATAAGTTCTATTATTTCCTCTGTTAGTTTTTGCATCTCAGAAGACGAAGAAGAAGATTCCAATTCTGCTATTCTTTTTTCAAGCCTTCTAAGCGGTGAAGTGGGAATTATTTCATATTCATCTTCCATAATAATATTATATTTCTTTTTGTATTTAAATATAATTTTACGACGTTCTGCGAATTTATAGCAAACGGCGTATTAATTAGAAGTGTTGCCTGCTGATTGTTTCTGACGCTTTGCAGTTTATTGTGTCAGGAACTATAGTTCTGGAAAGCAAGAAACATTAGACCACATGCAAACAGCTCCCGCCCAAAAGGCTGCATAAAACGCCGCGCGGAAGGCCCTCGCAGAAAGAAGCGAATCAGAGCGCTTAAGGCAAGGGTTTCCAAAAAAGATAGTTTATTAATTTTTCAATCAAAAATCTATTATGGCAAAAAAATGGACAAAAGAGGAAAGAATTAAAGATTTATGGGAAAAATATCATGGGAGAAGAGAGAAAGCAGTTATTATAACAATTGTGATTGTTGTTATTGTTTCTCTGCTAATTCTTATTTATTATTCTCTTGCGCAGAAATGGGGTTTAGAAATCAGCATTGGTTTGTTTGTGTTGTTGTTTATATGGGTGGTTCTTAGTGTGTTTTTTCTGGATACAATAGTATGGGAAGGTTATTAAAATTTAAGAAAGTCTTTAAGCCTTTTTAACGCCTGTAGTCTTTCTCTGCTCCTGATTTTTGCTTCCTGTATTCCTGTTTCAAGGATTTCTATGGACTTGTCATATGTTTCTTTATCAACAGGGTATGGAATCCTGTCTTTGCCTCCATGAGAGAAAGAAAATTTTGCCGGGTCCTTCCAGCTTGGTGCATCACCGTAAACAAGCTCTGATATCAAAGCCAATGCCCTTATTGTTTTTGGTCCAATGCCCTTTAAGGAAACAAGCTCTTCATAGTTTTCTGGCTGAAACTCGTAAGCTTTTCTAAGGGTTTCAATGTTTATTTTTCTCATTTCCCTGATTTCGTGTGTTTTTGGCAGTTTTAAAAAAGGAAAATCAAGCGTGGTCTGAAAAGAAAGCAAAGTCAAAAGCTTTTCTGGTTTTTCCTTCACCAAATCCACAGAGGTTTTTCTTGTGTCTTTGCTTTCTTTGGCTGTTAGGTCTAAAACCCTTTTCCCTTTTTTATCGCATACTATTCCTGTGTGGGGCTCGTTTACCCAAGAGTTCATGTTTTCTGAGAACCAGTGGTATCTTCTCGCGTATCTTTCTTCCGGGTTTAATCCCTGCTGAACAACACACCATTCCCCTTTTTCTGTGAAAAAAATAACATGGTGGTAAAGCTTATAACCGTCCTGCACGCAGGTGTTGTCTATTTTTGCAGACATCCTGCTGGCATGTTTTAGTTTCTTTAGTTTGTTTTCAGAAAGAGAAACGGTTTCTGCTGCTTTTTCTATCTGAAAGAGCGTTGTTCTTGATGCCTTTCCTTTTCCGCCTGCCACGCAAATGCCTGTTTCAGGACTTAAAGCCTCTTTCAGAGCGCCAGTAACTGTTGTTGTTAAACCAGAGGAGTGCCAATCAAAACCAAGAACGCAACCAAATGCCTGAAACCAGAAAGGGTTTGACAATCTTTTTAAAAATTCCTTTTCTCCGTACTCAAAAACAATTGCTTGCGTTATGTTTTTGCTGAGTTTTACCATTCTTTGAAACAACCAGCTCGGTGCTTTGCCGTAATGCAGAGGCAGGTCTGAAAAACCTGTTCTTTCCATAATAAAATTTAAATAGTATTGTTTTAATTAGTTTTCACTGTTTCCCGGTTTTGCGGCAATAAAATGAAAGAATACAAAAACCTGTCTGGAAACTATCCTGTTGATGATTTGAGCAGTTCTAATGCTCTGGGTGTTTTGTTAAATAATCCCAATATATACAAATCCTTGTTGAGAAAGATAAAGAATGGTTTGAAAAGAGGCAAGCTTTCTGGCAGAGAAAGGGAAGAGTTAGCAAGAGAAATTATAAATACGTATTTGAATATGGAATAATAAGTAATAATTAGGAGGTGTTTGTATATGAGCCACAGGGGTTCTAAAATAGAGGTTGATAATTCAAGAGACGCTTTCTGGACTGATTTCATAACCATAACACACATACCAAACCAGATAGCCATTGACTTCAGGCAAACAACGCCAAGATTTAATCCTTCAACAGGACAGAACGGACAGCAAACATTCGTGGTAAAACATAACGTGGTTATTATGTCGCCTGTGCTTGCAAAAAGTTTCTTGGAAATTTTAAAGGCAAACTTGGAGAAATATGAAAAAACATTTGGAAAAATAAAGGTTCCGAAACATAAAAAAAGCAAAAAAATTGAAGCAGTGGTTTCACCAAGCTATGTGGGCTGACTTCAGAAAGTTTATAGAGCTTAAAAATTCTTTATTCGTTTTGCGAATATTTAAACACCCTGCTGGGAATCAAGAATTATTTTCTTCACTGTGACAGGTTCCGGGGGCTTTGCTCTTATTCCTTTTCTCAGCATTATCAGCCTTTTTCTTGGTCCAGGAACAGAACCCTGCAAAACAATATAATCTCCTTTAACAAGACCGTAACCCAACCAACCGCCTGATGGCTTTATTCCTTCAGAGCCTATTTTAAGGACCTGCTTGTTATATTCTGTTCTGGTGTGAAAACCCATTTGCCCTGCCATCGGAATCTTTCCTGGCAAAACCCTTGCAACATTTCTTGCACCCAAAACGCCTGTGTGTCTTCTCTTTTTCTCGTGTTTTCTTGGCCTTATTTTTATTCCAAACCTTTTAACAGGGCCTTGGAAACCTTTTCCTTTTGTGACAGCCCTTACATCAACATATTCTCCTTCTTTAATAAAATCTGTAATTTTTATTTCAGTTCCCAGTTTCATTTTCGCATAATTCCACTTCTCCCTTACGTCTTCACTGCCTATTTCTATCTCAAAAAGCTCTGGTTTTTTCTTTCCCAAACCAGACTCTCTTGGTTTTGTGTGAACAAGCAACCTGACATCAGAGTATTTTTCTATCTCCTTTTCCACGCTGTCTGCCTTTGCTTCTGTTTTTTTTGGAATTCTGGTTTTTCTTTTTAGGTCCTTTGAAATTTTTTGAGACCATATCTGTTTTGCGCATCTTAGCCCTGAGGTTGTTTGCTCATAGAGCCTTATACCACATACAACCAAAGCAGGGCATTCTATAACCGTAACAGGCTTTACAACCTCTCGTCCATGTGTTGCTGAGCCTTTTTTGTTTTCGATTACAACCGCCTGTGTCATGCCTGCTTTGTATCCCGCAAAAACCACGGGAAGAGCTTCTTCTGACGAAACATGAGACTTAAATCTTGAATATATGCTTTTCGCTCTTTTTCTTGGCCAGTAACCCCTTGAACCCGAAACCTGTTTATGACCTTTTGCCATATTTACACCATTCCCAGCCTTGAAGCAATATCAATGGCTGGCGTTTCTTTAGAGAGCTTAACATATGCTTTTTTTTCGCCTTTTCTTGTTATCTCAAGATTAACGTTCACAACCTTCACATTAAATTCTTTTTCCACGGCCTCTTTTATCTCTTTTTTGTTTGCTTTTCTGTTGACTATAAAGACTAATTTGTTTTGCGTTTCTACAAGATTTACAGATTTTTCTGTGAGATGAGGATACATGATTATATTCCAGACGTCTTTCTTTTTCATACTTCAACACCGTTTTCTTTTAAGAATTTTTTCATGTGTTCGAACGCGGCTTCTGTCCACAGACTAAGCCTTCCTGGTTTTGTTCCCGGAACCAAATCGCTTACGGACAGATTTCCAACTTCAACAACATCAACACCGGGTATGTTTTCAGCTGCCTTTGATATTCCCTTGTCTTCTTTAACAACAATTAAAAGGCTTTTCTTTCTTTTGTATCTTCTTCCTCTTGCCGTCCCCTTGCCAGCCCTTACTTTCTTTTCCTTTGCTCTTTCTATCTCTTGTTTTAAACCAAGCTTTTCCAGTAAAGCCAGAACCTCTTTTGCTTTTTTAACGGATGCAAACTTGTTTTCAATTATTACAGGCACCTGCTTAAGACCCTTTATTTTATGACCTCTTTTCTCCACCAGCTCTTTCTGCAAACAGGCACAAAACGCAGAAGCCAGCGCCTTTCTCCATTCTTTCTTGTTCATTCCCTTTTCCCAGTCCTTTTCTACTTTCGGCGGATGTGCCTTCCTGCCTTTTATTGCCTGCGGGACGAACCTTGCAGTCATATGAAGAAAACCAGAACCATGAATCCTTTTCATTCTTGCCATTTCCCTGTTCATCATGCTGTGTCTTATGCCCCTTCTTCCGTGATAATGCGCAGACGTTCTTTTTCCAGCCAAAGGGTCTGTTCCGTAAGGCTGCCTCTTTAATGAAAGTTCTGATGCAACTGCTCTTTGAACCAAATCTGTTCTTACAGGATAGTTGGTTTTAACACTAACACTTCCCTTTGCTTCGCCTTTAATGCTGTATATGTTCAATTTCATACTAATGAAAACTTTATTAAACATTTACATTTAAATGTTATTGGCTATAAACTTTAATTTAATCAATATTTAAATATTGTGTTAAAATATATCAGAGTGATATGATGGATGAAAAGGGTGTGCAAAAGAGAATAGTAAGGTTTATTGAGACAAACATAGACGGCAGACTTAGCGTTGAAAATGCATTGAGGAGGGTTAGAGGCATGTCCTTTATGTTCAGCAACGCTGTTGTAAATGTTTCTGGTCTGGGTGGAAAAATATTCGGTGAGCTTTCAGACGAGGAAATAAAAAAACTCGAAGACATTGTTTTAAATCCAAAAAAACACGGGATACCGGAATGGTTATACAACCGCAGGTCAGACCCCTTTGACGGTAAAAACAAGCATCTTACTGCTTCATCTCTTGAATTAACGCAAAAAATTGACATAAACGAGATGAAAAAACTTAAATCTTACAGGGGTGTAAGACATATTCTTGGTTTGCCTGTTAGAGGTCAGAGAACAAGAAGCGCGTTTAGAAAAGGAAAAACAATAGGCGTGAAAAGAAAGAAACAAGGTGGAGCATGAGAAGGTTTAGAAGAAGGTACAAAAAACCAAAAACGCCTTTGGATTTGCGTAGAATAAAGGAAGAAAGAAAGATTATCAATGAGTATGGTTTAAAGAGGAAGAAGGAAATATGGATAGTAGAGAGTATATTAAGAAGGTTCAGGGAAAGAGCAAGAGAGTTGATCGCTGAAAAGGATAAAGAAAAGGAAAAGAATCTCATAGAAAAATTGCAAAAGCTTGGCCTTCTCGGAAAAGAAAGCGCTTTGGATGATATTCTTGCTCTTTCTGTAAATGATGTTCTTAATAGAAGGCTTCAAACCATTGCATTTAAAAAAGGTTTTGGAAAAACCATAAAACAGGCAAGACAACTGATAACGCACGGGCACATAGCTGTTGATGGGAGAAGGATAAAGTTTCCTGGATATTTGGTTCCTGCTAAATATGAAAACAAAATAAGCTGGTATGAAACGTCAAAGATGAAAGGTGAATGAAATGGAAAAAGAAGGGCAAAAAGGCAAATGGGGCATAGCTCATATTTATTCATCCAACAACAACACCATAATCCATATAACAGACATAACAGGAGCAGAAACCATATCAAGGGTTTCGGGCGGTATGGTCACAAAAAGGGATAAAGATAAGGGCGCTCCTTTCCCTGCAATAAATGCTGCAAGAAAGGCTGCACAAGATGCTATAGCAAAGGGTATAACAGCTGTTCATTTGAGAATACGCGCTCCTGGTGGACACAAGAAAAAAATCCCGGGCCAAGGAGCACAACCAGCAATAAGAGCATTAATTAGAGCTGGTTTAAAAATAGGTAATATAGAAGATGTGACACCAATACCACATGATTCAACCAAACCCGGAGGAAGGAGAGGCAGAAGGGTGTAAATATGGGAAAGAGAATAATTCAGCAGAGAAGAGGAAGGGGTTCTCCCACATACAGGGTTCCTGAGTATTCATTTAAACCCAAGGTTATGTATAAAAAAATGAACGGGGTTGTAAAAGATATTATAAGGGACCCGAAAAGGGATGCTCCTTTGGCTGAGATAAAATATGAAGACAACACAACAGGATATATAATAGCCATGGACGGAATGAAAGTTGGAGATGAGGTAAAAACCTATGTCACTTCTTTGCAAAACGTGAGCGAAGGTGAAAAAATTTCATGTTTAGAAACTTCCCCTAACTCGGGTCCCAAGCTTTGCAGGGCACCGGGAAGCGGTGCTGTGATTGTTTCAAAAACAGAGAAAGAGTGTATAGTTCAATTGCCTTCAAAGAAAAAGATAAAGTTGCACCCAGAATGTATGGTAACTGTTGGTGTGCCTGCAGGCGAAGGAAGAAATGAAAAGCCTGTGATTAAAGCAGGTAAAAAATGGCATGCCATGCACGCAAGAGGAAAGCTTTATCCAAGAACGTCCGGCGTTGCAATGAATGCTGTAGACCATCCGTTTGGCAGCGGTTACACTGGTCTTGGAAGAGCTAAAACAGTTTCAAGGCACGCTCCGCCGGGAAGAAAGGTTGGGTCTTTAGCAGCAAAGAAAACAGGCAAGAGGAGATAAAATGGAAAGAATTGGTTATAAGGGATTTGACAAAAAGGAGATAAAGAAAATGAGCATAGAAGAATTTGCAAAAATAGCCACGGCAAGGATAAGGAGAAGCCTCAAGAGAGGATTCACAGAGGAACAGAAAAAGTTTTTGGAAAACATAAGAAAAAACCCAAACAAATTCCATAAAACGCACCACAGAGATATGGTTATTGTTCCTGAAATGATAGGCGTTAAGATTGGCGTTTACAACGGAAAAGAATTTGTTCCTGTTGAGATAAAACCTGAAATGCTCGGTCACAGACTTGGAGAGTTTGCATTAACAAGGAAGCAGGTTAAACATTCTGCGCCCGGTTTCGGTGCAACAAGATCGTCTAAGTATATACCATTGAAGTGATGAATATGTTTAGATATGTTATGAATCCCAAACCGCAGAAATCTGTTAAGGTTTATGGCAGAGCTTTGAGGATTTCAACAAAAAACTCAGTAAAGATTTGCAGGGAGATAAACGGAAAGCCGTTAAAAAAAGCAAAGAGGTTGCTTGAAGACCTGATAACACAAAAAAGAAGCATCAACGGAAAATATTACACAAACATATCCAGAACTCTGCTTAAACTGCTTGAAAGCGCTGAAAAAAATGCAGAATTCAAAGGACTTGAGCTTGAAAAAATGATAGTTAAGGCATCTTCACATAAAGGGTTTACGTTCTGGAGACCGAGAAGGCTTAAGCTTAGGGGAACAAAAAGAAAAATGACAAACATACAGATATTTTTGGAGGAGAAATAATGCTCAACGAATATTTTATAAAACAGGGCTTGAAAGAGGTTGAAATTGAAAAATTTATCAGAAACAACTTTCCTGTGGGCGATTATTCCAGAACAGAATTGCAAAGAACTCCTCTTGGGATAAAAATAGTTATTTACACCAACAAGCCGGGGAGGATTATAGGAAGGGGCGGCAGGAACATTAATGAAATGACAGAAGCCATAAAAGAAAGATTTGGCCTGGAAAACCCAGAGCTGGATGTGAAATCAATAAAAAATCCTAATTTGGATGCAAAAATAGTGGCAAAACAAATAGCATCTGCATTGGAAAGGGGCTATAACCATAAAAAAATAGGAAACCTTGCGTTGAAAAGGATAATGGACGCAGGTGCTGTTGGTGCAATGATAAAGATTGCCGGAAGGATTACAAGCGGTAAAGCAATGACATCAAAATTCGTAGCTGGTCATATCAAACACTGCGGTCAGCCTGCTAAAGATCTGGTAGATGTCGGTTTTGAGGAAGCAAACACAAAACCGGGAAAAATAGGGATAACAGTAAAGATAATGAAAAGTTTTATGGATATTGACGGAGAGATAAAGGAAGTAAAAGATAAAAAAGGAATAAAATAATTATAAAATAAAGCTATGGCTGTAATAAAAGCAAAAGATGTGAGAAAACTGAACAAAACAGAAAGGGAAAAAAAATTAAAAGAACTCAGGCTTGAGTTTGCAAAAGAAAAAGCAAATATAAAAATGGGCAGTTCTCCTGCTTCTGCTGGAAAATTAAAGGAAATAAAAAGAACTATAGCAAGAATTCTTACTATACAAAAGGAGGAGGTCAGGAAAAAGAAATGAGCAAAATATGCGACAAGTGCGGGCTTCCGAAAGAACTTTGTATTTGTGAAACAATAGCAAAAGAAAAAGAAAAAATACGGGTTTTCAATGAAAAAAAACGCTATGGAAAGACAGTTACAATAATTGAAGGCCTGAGCAAAGACATAGATGCCAAAAAAATACTTAAGCAGATGAAACAAAAACTTGCTTGCGGCGGAACAATAAAAAACAATAATATAGAACTTCAGGGCGAGCACAAAACAAGAATTAAAAACATTCTCATAAGCCTTGGTTTTCAGGAAGACCAGATAGAAATTCTATAATTATATGATAACTCCAAAGAATTTGATAAAACATGAACTTATTGGTTTAAAGGTAAAAGTAAGCGAGTCGAAAAACAAGTATCAAGTTGGTATAGAAGGGAAAGTTATAGATGAAACAAAAAACACGCTAATTATAGAAACAAAAAAAGGTCTTAAAAGGCTTCCAAAAGACCAGTGCGTTTTTTCTTTTTACTTGCCCTCTGGTGAACGGGTCAGAGTTAACGGAAAGGTTTTGGTAGCAAGACCAGAAGACAGGGTGAAGAAAAAACAGAAAACATGGTAACCATTAAGTTTATAAATATATAACGCTCTTATTCTTTGTATAGTACAGGAGCTGAGTTACCTACCTTCATACTCTGGTATGAAGAAGGTAGAGAGGCTGACTCGGTTCTGTATAATTAACAGGGTTTGATATGAAAAAGTATATAGGTATACCTATAAAACCACCAGAAAGGGAATGTGAAGATAAGAAGTGTCCCTGGCACGGAACGCTTTCAGTTAGAGGCAGGGTTTTTCAAGGCGAGGTAAAATCAGCAAAATCCAGAAGAACTGTTATTGTTGAATGGGGATATCACAGGTTTGTTAAAAAATACGAAAGGTATGAAAGGAGAAAAACAAGAGTTACAGCGCACAACCCAAGATGTATAAGGGCGAAGGAAGGAGATAAGGTTGTGATAGCTGAATGCAGGCCTTTATCAAAAACAAAAAAGTTCGTGGTTGTTGGTTTTCAAAAGGATTTGGAAAGGTGACGGAATGAAAGCGATAAGCGCCAAAATCACAAAAACCCTTCCTGTAGGAGCAAGTTTGGTATGCGCTGATAACAGCGGCGCAAAGGTGTTGGAAATCATAGCTGTAAGAGGGTTCAAGGGAAAGAGAAGAACAAAACCAACAGCTGGTGTCGCAAGTATTGTGTCTTGCAAGGTTTTGAAAGGTTCTCAAAAGGTTATGCATGAAGTTCAGAGAGCTGTAATAATAAGACAGAGAAAAGAGTACAGAAGAGCAAACGGTATGAGGATATTGTTTGAGGATAATGCTGCTGTTTTGGTTACTGAGAAGTTTGAACCAAAAGGCACGCTTATCAAAGGTCCTGTTGCAAGAGAGGTTGTTGAAAGGTTTCCTGCAATAGGGAAAATAGCAAGCATTATAGTTTAGGTGATGGAATGAGGAAGGAATGGTCATCAAAATGGATAAGAAGCAAGCAACCAAGAAAACAGAGAAAATATAGATACAACGCTCCTTTACATATCAGAAGAAAGTTTGTCTCTGCCCACCTTTCTCCAGAGCTTAGAGAGAGGTTTGGAAAAAGGTCTTTTCCCTTAAGAAAGGGAGATGAGGTTAAGGTTATGAGAGGCGAGTTTAGGGGTTTTAAGGGCGTTGTGGAGAAAGTAAATTTAAGGGATCTTAAAATATATATTGAAGATTTAAAGGTTAAGAAAGCTGACGGCTCTGAAGTCTTGAAACCTCTAAGGTCATCAAACCTTATGATTGTTAAATTGAATTTGGATGATAAGAAAAGATTGGAAGCGCTGGAAAGAGGAACTAAAACAGCGAGTGTGAAAGAATGAGCCATATGAAAAGGTTACTGGCACCGAAGTTTTGGCGCGTTTCAAAAAAGGAAAACAAATTCATAGTTTCACCTTCTCCTGGCCCGCATCCAAAAAAAACGTGCATACCTTTAAAGGTTTTGTTAAGGGATATACTCAACTATGCTGAAAACAGTTTGGAAGTTAAGAAAATACTTAATGAAGGAAAGGTTTTGGTGGACAAAAAACCAAGAAAGGACCCGAAGTTTCCAACAGGCCTGATGGATATTGTTGAAATTCCTGATACAAAGCAGCACTTCAGGGTTTCTGTTAACAAACACGGCCTTTGTCTGGAGGAAATAGATAAAAGCAAGGCCAATGCAAAGCTTTGCAAAATTACAGGAAAAACAATTGTGAACGGCGGTGTGACGCAATTGAATTTGCATGACGGAAGAAATGTTCTTGTGGAAAAAGATGTATATAAGGTTGGTGATTCTGTTTTGATTGGATTGCCCGACCAGAAAATAATAAAACATTTTAAGTTTGAACCCGGCGCGGATGCATTGATTGTGAGCGGAAGGAACAAGGGCTTAAAAGGCAAGGTAAAGGAGATAAAGAAAAGAAAAACCATGCTTGAAAGAGGCGTTGTTAAAATAGATGTAAAAGGAAAAGAGATAGAAACGGCAAAAAAATACATAATTGTAGGAAATCCTGATTTGAAAGGTGAGGCAAAATGAATCCCATGCAAGAAGTAAGGCTTGAGAAAGTGACGCTGAACATGGGCGCTGGAGAGGCTGGCCCCAAACTGGAAAAGTGTAAAAAAATAATGGAGGTTATATCAGGAAAAAAAGTTGTTATAACAAAAACAAAAAAAAGAACAACGTTTATGGCAAAAAACAGGCCAATAGGGGTTAAGGTTACTTTGCGGGGTGAAGAAGCAATGGAAATGCTTAAAAAGCTTTTGGCTGCTGTTGAAAACAAGCTTAAAACTTCGCAGTTTGATGAAAGCGGAAATTTTTCCTTTGGCATAAAAGAATACATTCATATTCCTGGGATGAGGTATGACCCTGATGTCGGTATGCTTGGATTGGATGTTTGCGTTACGCTTGAAAAGCCTGGATACAGAGTGAAAAAAAGGAGGATAAGACCCGGAAAAATAGGGAAAAACCAGGTGATAAGGAAAGAGGAAGCAGTTGAGTGGGTGAAAAAAAATCTTGGAGTTGAAATGGATAATGGTGAGTAATATGAGTTTCGAGAGGGTTAAAAAACAGATTGAAAACAAGGAAGTGAAACTTAAAAGGTTTTTGAAGTTTAACTCTCCTAAGAAAAGGAAGTTTGGGAAAAACGTATACAAATGCAGGAAGTGCGGAAGAACAAGAGGAGTTATAAGAAAGTATGGTTTGCTTTACTGCAGACAGTGTTTCAGAGAGGAAGCTGAGAAAGTGGGTTTCAAGAAATATAATTAGGTGATAAAATGAGGCATGATATCTTGGCTGATGTCTTTGCAACCATAAAAAACGCAGAGTCTATAGGGAAAAAAGAGTGCGTTGTGCCAGCGTCAAAACTTGTTAAAGGCGTGTTGGAAGTTGTTCACAAACATAATTATATCGGCGGTTTTGATTACATAAACGACGGCAAAGCTGGCAAATTTAAAATAAAGCTGGTGGGAAGAATAAACAGCTGCAATGTTATAAAACCAAGGTTTTCTGTGAAAAGAAAAGAACTGATTAAATGGGAAAAAAAATACCTTCCTGCTTATAATGTGGGTGTTTTGATTTTGACAACATCTAAAGGAATAATGGACCAGAAGGAGGCAAAAAAGAACAACACGGGCGGCAAGCTTCTGTGTTATATTTATTAGCGGACTATGAAAGAGATAAAAGAAGCCTTGAAAGAGAACAAGCTTATAATAGGCACGAGAAGGGTGATGAAGTTTCTTAAAAACAAAAAACTCAGAATGATTTTTTATGCTTCAAACTGTCCTGAAAACGTAAAAAAAGATTTGGAGTATTATTCAAAAATTTCAGACACTGCTGTTAAAAGCTTCGAAGGCAACTCAAAGCAGCTTGGCGAACTGTGCGGTAAGCCTTTCACCATACTTATGGTGGGAGTAAAAAACTAATATTTAAAAGGTTAAATAAAGTAATTATACTGATAAAATGACAGTAAAGCTTGAAACAGAATCCATAAGAATGATGGCGGCATTTGAAAAACTTACAAAAGTTAATGCAAAAGACTGTCTGATTACAGAAAACTGCATATATTTCGTGGTGGACCCTAAAAAACTCGGATTCGTGATAGGAAAAAACGGGTCTGTAATAAAAGATGTTAAAAAAAAGCTTGGAAAACAGGTCAAAGTGTTTGGATATTACAAAAACCTTGAATTTTTTTTAAAAGGCATGATACCAAGTATAAAAACAATTGAAATAAATGATGGGGTAATAACCATAAGTATTCCCAACGAGGATAAAGTCAATGTCATAGGAAAAAACGGAAACAATATAAAAGCCATAAGAGAGCTTATGGCAAGACACTTCAAAATAAAAAACGTGAGGGTTAAATGAAAATCAAAATACTTCAGAAAAAAGGAGAGAAGCTGGTTTTCCTTCTTGACGGGACAACACCAGCTTTTGCAAACGCATTAAGAAGAATAATGATTTCTGAAATTCCTACACTGGCAATTGAATGGGTTGATTTTCATGAGAACAGTTCTGCTTTGTTTGATGAGATGATAGCTCACAGGCTTGGGTTGATTCCGCTAAAATTTGAGCCTGAAAAAATCAATTTTATGGACAAGTGCAAATGTGGAGGGAAGGGCTGTCCTTTATGTCAGGTTGTGTTTGTTATTGATAAAAAAGGCCCATGTACTGTTTATTCAAAAGATATGAAATCATCAAACAAAGACGTAATGCCAACAAGTCCTAATTTTCCTATAGTTGAGCTTCTTGAAAATCAGGAATTAAGGCTTGAGGCTGTTGCTGTTCTTGGGAGAGGAAAAGAACATGCAAAATGGCAGGCGGCAAATGCTGCTTATCAGTATTTTCCTGAAGTTGCTGTGAAAGATTCAAAATGTGATTTGAAAAAAGTTATTAAAAAGTGCCCAAAAGGCTTGCTTGAAATAAAGGGAAGCAGGCTTGTTATTTCTGACCCTGTTCAGTGCGACCTTTGTGAAGCGTGTATGGGTGACGGGTGCATAGAGGTTAAAGGAAATGAAAGCAAGTTCATTTTCAGAGTAGAGTCTGTTTCTGGATTAAAACCGGAATATATAGTGAAAAAATCTGTGCAGATTCTTAGGGAAAAAGCTGAAGAATTTAAAAAGCAGATAAACAAAATATAAATATGACAGGAAAACTTGTTTTTACCTGGATAATGGGCAGTTTCTTCCTGCTTGCCGGTGTTTGGATTGTTAGAAACCTGGAAATGAATATAGGTGTGAACGAGTTTCAATACTTATTTGCTCTCATAATAGCGTTTGTTCTTATTTTAGTTGCTGGTTTGTGCTGGATTTCAGTAGCAGTGGCTACAAGGCACGAAGTTATTTAAAACACTACGCGTCTGCGTGTTAAAACCCGCAGAATTCTTGGTTCGGCCTTATTTAATTTATCTCACAATAAGTTTTGCCCTTTCAGGGTCATATTTCCATTCAGAGGGAAGAATTTTCTTTCTGATATAATATTTCGCAAGTCTTCTTATTTTTGATTCAGTAAGCTCCAGCCCCCTTGCAGAAGTGTAGTCTTTTTTGTTTTTTTCCAAATGTTTTCTCAGATTAACCGCCTTTTTCATTAAATTGAAAAGGTCTTCTGGAAGATCAGGGTAAAGATTCTGTTCTTTCATTATTTTTGTTAGTTTTTTTCCTGCGCCGCCCATCTTAATTCTTGTGGAAGGAATTCCGTACTGGTCTCTGAGAATTGTTCCTATCATTGCTGATGAATATCCTTTTTTAGCAAGTTTTGCTACAATTTCCTCAATTTCCTTGGGTTTATATCTAACCCAGGGCGCTGCTTTTTTAAGTGGTTTTTTGCTCCCTGATTTCCCTTTTTTTCTGGAATACATCCTTGCCATGTTTGCACCGTATACAAATTAATGGGCAACAGGTTTATAAGTTTTTTCCTTAAAATATTGCTTTCAAATCTTTGGATGATATGTTTTTTATTTTTTGCTGTTGTGCTTTTAATGTTTTCAGCCCGTGGCCTGTTATTAAGCAAACAACCTTTGAGCCTTTTTCTACCTGGTCTTTTGTTTTTAAAAGACCTGCAAAAGAAGCAGCTCCGGCTGGTTCAGAAAGAAGCGCTTCCTTTCTGTCAAGAAGCTGCATTGCTTTAATTATTTCCTTGTCATTAACGCTTACGGCAAACCCGTTTGATTCCTTAATGGAAATTAGCGCTCTTTTCCCGTCCAGCGGGTTTCCACATTCTATTGCAACAGCGACTGTTTTCCCGTTAACGGGCTTTATCTCTTCACCTGTTTCCCATGCCTTAACCACAGGTGAACAACCAGAAGCCTGAACACCAACAAGCCTTGGTGTTTTTTTAACCAGACCCAAGGCTTTAAACTCTTTATATGCTTTCCAGACAGCTGATATTAGTGTTCCGTTTCCAACAGGACAGAAAACATAATCCGCGTCTATTTCTTCGGCCAATTCAAACCCAACAGACTTTGTGCCTTCCCTTCTATAGAGATAATCCCCCAAAAGGTATGCGTTATGCTCTTTGAAAGCTTTCATTGCCAGTTCAGCTGCATATCCGTAGTTCCCCTTTACTCTAAAAACCTTTCCGCCGTAATCCATAATTTGCTGTATTTTTGTTGGAATAGTGTCTTTTGGAACAAAAACCACACACTCGAGGTTTGCTATTCCAGAATAAGCAGCAACAGATGCTCCCATATTGCCCGTTGATGGGCAGACCGCTTTTTCTGCTTTGAATTCCAGAGCTTTGGAAATTTCAACAGAAGAGCCCCTGTCTTTAAAAGAGCCTGTTGGGTTTTCGGCTTCATATTTAAAATACAATTCAAAACCTAGACTAAGGGTTTTTTCTATGTTTTTTGACCTGAGCAAAGGGGTTCCTCCTTCTTTGAGAGAAATAATATTTTTGACGGGGTAAAATTCTGTATACCTTGCATGGTTGAAATCTCTGCTGTCAAGGTTAGAAACCACTTTCTTAAGCTTTGAATAATCAAAAATTATCTCAAGGCTTCCTCCGCATTTTTCGCATCTGAATATCTTTTTGGTCAAAGGATATTTCTTTCCGCAGCCAGAACAGAGGATAAACTTTTCGTGCATATTTAAAATATCTGCTCAATTAATTAAATATGGCTGACATACCGTCTTTAATGAATTTTGGTATGAATTTGCTTCAGTGGCTGCCGCAATTTCTTTTTATTCTTCAGATACTTGTTTATTTGGGTTTTATAAGTTTTTTTGGCTGGATAGTTATGCTTGGTTACAGAACATATTCCTCTTATTCTGTTAAATTTATTCTAAAGTTTGGTTTTGGTTTTGTTTCTCTTGTGTGTGGAATTGGTATTTCAGACGGAGTTTCTGGTTTTTTAAATTTTAATGAAGGTCTTGGGACACTGTTAAGATTTGCCCAGGCAGACGTGTTTGCAGGCGGTGTTGTCTCTTCTGTTGTTCTTTCTTTAGCTGTTTTCCTTATTACAAGAAATATTTACAATATAGGAGGACTTGAAAAAGCCATAAAAAAACTGGAACAGAGATTGGAAAAGGCAAGGAGAGCTGAAAAATCAAAGCTTTTGAAGAATCCCGGTTTTTTGCTTGGTGTCGCTGTTTTCTTTGGTTTTATTGTTTTCTCGGTAAGCGGTTTTAGAGGATTCCCGAATTTTTCAGAAAGAATATTTCAGGAAGCCGGGATATCGCCGCAGGAAATAACAGATTTGTTTGGTTCTGTACAGAATCAAAAATCTGATTGTGTAAGCCCTCTTGTTCTTTTTCAGTTCCATAGTAAAGAGCTTATGAATGGAAAGGCTGAAGTGTATGAAAACCAGAACGTAAAGGATATGTTCGAAAGAGAGTCAGGGGAGAACATTAAAGTAATGTATAGGTTGGATTATCAGGGGGAGGAATATATACTGGGTATAACAGAAAGCAAAATGTGTTCATCTTCTGAAAAAGGTTTTTGCTCGTGTTTTGAGTTTGGAAACCTATAGATTTAAAAATGTTTGCATAAAATAGTCAAATATGAAAAAGTCAAGATTGGTTGTGTGTCCTTTTTGCGACGCAGAACAGAGGGTTTTATTGGATACTGGAATGGTAAAGTGCAAAAACTGCGGAGAAGTTTTTGAGATTGAAGAGGAATTTACAGAGCATCCTGAGGAATTCTGGCATAACCCGGACAATTCAGCTGTGTTTTAAGGAAAAGCTTTAAATATTTTTCGTTTAATTAAATAAAAAATTAATGAGCAGGTGAAATAGATGCTGTTCCTGCAGGATGAAGATTGGGAGGAAGAGGATTTTGGAGAAAACAGTGAAGAGGAAGAGGAGTGGGACATAGAAAACGAAGAGTTTAGCGAAGAAGAGTGAGTTTCCTTTTATTTTTTATCATTTTGCTTGTTTTATACCCTTTTAGTTTTGATTTCAGTTTTATAACTTTGCAACCAAGTGCCTGAAGCCTTGATTCTGTTTCTCTGCCCAAAGATTGGTCATAACCAAGAACTATTATGTCTGGTTTTTCCTTTTCGACAACTTTCAAAAAATCTTTTGAATCTCCTATAACAACCTTGTCTGGAATTCCTGTTTTCTCTATTTCTTCTTTCCTTTTCTCTGCTGTTTTCAAAAGATATCCCTTTCTTTTCAACACAGTTTCATCGTGCGCAACAACAACTATTAAATAGTCTCCAAACTCTTTGGCTTTTTTAAGAAAAAAAACATGTCCCGGATGCACAAGGTTAAATGTTCCTCCCGCAAGAACCTTTTTCATTCCATCGCCTTTAAGTCGTTTATCATTTTGTTATGGTCTGCTGCCAGTCTCATTTTAACGGCTTCTTCTAAAGGAAAGAACTTTACATCCAAAACCTCTTCTCCCGGTTTTGTTTTTGCATTCTTTGGTTTGCACAGAAAAGCGACAGAAACAACCCCTCTCGGGTCTCTTTCAGGGTCATCATATATTCCAACAAGCCTGACAGGAATTATATCCAAACCTGTTTCTTCTTTTGCTTCCCTTATTAAAGCTTCTTTAATGCTTTCGCTCTTTTCAACCAATCCTCCAGGCAAAGCCCAAAAACCTTTAAAAGGAGCAAACCTTCTTTTTATTAAAAGTATTTTTTTGCCCTTTACTGTTAAAGCGTCAACCGCAAGGATTCTTTTAATATTCCTCAGCCTCCCAGTATTTGCCTTTTTCCAAGAGAAACCATTCCTCGTTAATTTTTCTTTGAATCTCGTTTATTTCCTTTTTACTCAGGTGTTTGAATCTGTATTGAAGAGAAAGGTATCTTTCAACCGGCAAAAGCTTTGCGGGCGTGTATGTTAGTTTGAATTTTCCGTTTTCGATCTCGTACAAAGGCCATGCTCCTGTAAGAACAGCAAGTTTTCCAACCTCTACCATTCTTGACGAATGAAAGCCCCAGCCCGTTGGACAGGGACAGAGCAAATCTATAAAAGAAGGCCCGTTGATTTTGGATGCTTTCCTGAGTTTTTTCATGTAATCCATTGGAAAAGAAACGCAGGCCGTTGCCGTGTAAGGCATACCGTGTGCTGCCATTATTTTTACAAGCGGTTTTCTTTTGAAAGGGTTTCCTTTTGGCGTGGTCGTTGTGTAGGCTTTTTCAGGGGTTGCCCCTGATTTTTGAACGCCTGTGTTTGAAAATGATTGGTTGTTGTAGCAGATATAAATAAATTTGTCTCCTCTTTCAACAGCGCTTGATAAAGACTGAAAACCTATATCATACGTTGCTCCGTCTCCAGCGTAGCAGATTACGTTTATGTTCTTTTTTCCGGTTTCTCTTAACGCTGCCCTTATTCCGCTTGCGCCTGCTGCTGCGTTTTCTATTGCAAGGTGTATCCACGGGGTTTTAAGGGGCATGTAAGGATATGTAACATAGAGTGTCATACACCCGGACGCGTTTATAACAATGGTGTTTTTTCCTAACGCCTGCAAAGCAAGTTTTAACCCGAGACTTGCAGGGCAGCCGGCACACAAGGGAGAACCGCCGACTGTCAGGCTTTCATTCTTCAAAGAAGCAACTGATTTCATATTTTAATTAATTTGTTTTTAGAACTTAAATCTTCTAACCTTTTTAAAGCAAGGTATTCAGCATAAGTAAGTTCTCTTTTCTCTGTTTTGATTATTTCCTTTGCAATTCTTATTTGAATTTTGTTTAGTTTCGCAAAAATCATTTAAAATCACTATATAGAATTGGAAACCTGATTTATATTTTTTCTCTGAGCGTTGGAAATGCTATAACATCTCTAATTGACGGAGAATTTGTAAGCAGCATTACTAACCTGTCTATTCCGATGCCGTTTCCGCTTGCAGGAGGCATTCCGTATTCCAGAGCCTGAATGAAATCCTCGTCCATCATGTGCGCTTCCTCGTCTCCTTTTTTTCTAAGCTTCATCTGCTCCTCAAATTTTTTCCTTTGCTGGTCAGGATCGTTTTCCTCAGTATATGCATTTGCACATTCCTGACCGTTTATAATGAGTTCGTACCTCTCTGCCAATGATGGATTGTCTCTTTTTGCTTTTGCTAACGGAGATATATCAATAGGGAAATCTGTGATAAAGGTTGGTTGCACAAGCTTTGGTTCAACCAGATCAAACAAGCTGGCAATAACCATGCCTTTGTTAAAATAATCTGGTATTGGGATTCCCTTTTCCTTTGCAAAGGCTTTCAGGTCAGAGAGATTTTCACTTTCAACGTTTACTCCCAAATGCTTTTTTATTGCCCGATACATTGTTATTTTTTTCCAGGGCGGTTTCAAATCTATTTTTTTTCCCTGATAGTCTATTTTCATTGTTCCCAAAACCTTTTTTGCTACGTATTCAAACATATCTTCTGTAAGTTTCATATTGTCTTTGTAATCAACATATGCCCAGTAAAGCTCAAGCATTGTGAATTCGGGGTTGTGCCTTGTGTCTATTCCTTCGTTCCTGAAATTCACACAAATCTCGTATACCTTTTCAAATCCGCCAACCAATGCTCTTTTCAGGTAAAGTTCAGGGGATATTCTGAGATAAAGCTTTCTTTCAAGCTCGTTGTGATAGGTTGTAAACGGTCTTGCAAAAGCGCCGCCGTAAACCGGCTGAAGCGTTGGTGTTGTTATTTCAATGAAGCCCTTTTCATTGAGAAACTGCCTTATGGCTTTTAGAATTTCTGACCTTTTAATAAACGTGTTCTTTACCTGCGGATTTACTATAAAATCCACATATCTTCGCCTGTATCTTGTTTCCACGTCCTTTAAGCCGTACCATTCAGCGGGCAAAGGTCTCAGTGATTTGCAAAGCGTATTAAGGCTTTTAACCCAAATGCTTGTTTCGCCTTTAAGTGTTTTGAAAACAAACCCGTTAACGCCAACAAAATCGCCTGTGTTCAGTTTGTCCATAAGATTGAAGAGTTTTTTGCCTACTGTTTTGTATTCAACAAAAATCTGAATTCTTCCGGAAAAATCCTCTATATGAGCAAAAACCAACTTTCCGTGCCTTCTTATTGAACGTATTCTTCCTGCCAGAGAAACCTTTTCTTTCTCAAGCTTTTCGCCTGGTTTTATTTTGCCGAATTTGGACAGGATGTCTTTGGCTTTGTGTGTTCTTTCAAATCTTTGCCCAAAAGGATCAAAACCAAGCTTTCTTATTTCTTCAAGCTTCTGTCTCCTTTCCTTCATTAACTCTTCAATGGGTTTTTCATGAGGCATAGTATATATTCAGGTTTTGTAAAATAAAAACTCATTGGTTCTCAAATTCATAACTTCTTAGTTTTTCTTTTATTTTTTCCTTTTCTTCTCCAAAATACCTTTCAAATTCTTTTGTTAGAGAAACTGTTTTTGTGTGCCCCTCCTTCTCTATCTTTATCAAGCCTTTCTGAAGCAGTTGCTTTATGTAGGAATATGCCTTGTTTCCCTGTATTTTGATGATTTCTGACTGCTTGACTGGTTCCTTATAGGCTATCAAAGCCAGTGTTCTTTTGCACCCTTCTGAAAGGTCTGAATATGGAGTGAGATGTGAAACTTTAGGGAGAATTTCAGGCTTTACCTGCATATATAAGCCTTCCTGCGTTTCACTGATTTCTATTCCGCTGTCAGAATATTTTTCTTTCAGTTTCTCAACAATGTCTTTTACATATCCCAAGGAATTTATTCCTGTAAGTTTTGCGAGCTCTTCTAATTTTAACGGCCTGTGTGAAATGAACAAAGCGGCTTCAATTATTTTTTCAGGAAGCATTTTTTTCACCTGCTTTTGTTATAAATATCTCTTCAAACGGTTCTTCCTGCCTGCACTTAATCTTTTTTTGATGGTCTAGATGAATCAAAGGGACAAAGGTTTCCACCACTTCTTTTCTTTCCCATTGTTTTACAAGGCTTGAAAATTTTATTTCCTTTTTTATTTCCGTGAGAAGGGAATCTATCCTGCGGTAAAGCTCTTCTATCCTTTGCGTTATGTTTTCCTGTTCTATTTTTATTCTTTCCCTTCTTCTTTCCCATTTTTCCTTTCTTCTTTCCTCTGTTTTCAGTGCTTTTCTTAACGCATCGATGAGTTCTTCAACCACAATTTTCCTGACAGGCTTCCTTACGGGCGGAACATGAAGGGTTGCGTTCAGGTGGGTTTGTGTTTCACATTCTGTTTCAGGTTGTATAACCTCTGATTCTATTTCTGCTTCAAACACATCAAGGTCTGAACCAAATGTCAGGTCGTAAAGCTGCTGCAAGTCCTCGGATTTCATCTTGAGAAGCACGGCCGCAATGATTATATATTTTGCTGGTATTCTGAAATCCATTTCCCGCCTTTTTTTCAGGTATTGGAGAAAAGCATCGGAAAGTTTTTTTATGTCCAAATCCCACGGATCCATTCCCTCAAAAGCAATAATCTTATAAATAACCTGCTCAAACGAATATTCTGATGTTATCAGTTCAAGGATTTCATTTTCTTTCACAATGCTTCACAATTAATAATTAATGGGCAGGAAGGTTTTTATAGGTTAATGTCAGG